>RFQK01000111.1 GCA_009925045.1 Methylococcaceae bacterium | reverse complement strand
ATGAAAAAAACTAAAAAGACCAAAAAATCAGGGATTAGTCTCGAAAGTATCGAATCAGGATATTTATACTTTACCCAATCTGGGCAATATCGAGCTATTTTAGCGATTCAGGGTGAGTTTTTGATTTATGCCCCAAGTTCTGAAGGTATGCCGATGCTGGATATTAAAAGCACCGAATTACCGTTTGAGAATTCGCCGTTCAAGAAATGTCAGCAAGTGACCTTTGCTCAGAAAGAATATCAGGCGTTTGTATTTGATAATAAACTTGATGTTCGTCATCGTTTAAACCAGTCTGAACTTGATCAAGTGATACAGCAGTGCAATGCAGTGGCTGCAATCAAAGAGTTAGTCAATGCCAATTAAAGTTCGCACTGCAAATTGGCAAAGGGTTTCAGGGAATTGTCATATTCGCTTTGTAAACTTTAGTTTGTTCTAGAGGTAAGGGTCAGTATGTTTGGCAATCATGGCTATGCGTTTGATCCTAATTATGGCTATAGTCTTAATGACCTGCTGGCTGTTTCTGCGCCGGCATGTCCGCTTGATTATGCCGAATTCTGGCAAACACGCTACCAGTTAGCTTTGGCCTTACCAGTCTTGCCTGTTCTGCGCTTGCTTGATGAAAGAGAGCCGTATCGAGTCTATGAGATTGAATATCCAAGTTCTGAAGGATTTTTGATCAAAGGGTGGTTATTAGTTCCAGCGCACGGCAAGGTTAAGCGTGGTTTTGTAGTGGGTCATGGCTATGGTGGACGTGAAGAGCCCGATTGGCATTTACCTTTTTCTGACGCGGCGTTGTTATTTCCCTGTTTTCGGGGTTTGGGTCGAAGTGTGTGCCAATCGGTTTCGGCACAACCAGAGCAGCATGTGTTATCCGGTATTGAACATCGGGATCACTATATTATTGGTGGTTGTGTCGATGATCTCTGGCTATCGGTCAGTGTTTTGTTACAGTTGTATCCTGAAATAAGTGGACGAATTGGCTATTTGGGAATTAGCTTCGGTGGTGGAGTCGGTGCATTAGCGGTTAGTTGGGATGATCGAATCGTAAAAGCTCATTTTAATGTGCCGACTTTTGGTCATCAGCCCTTACGATTGCAATTAGCCACTGCAGGAAGCGCATATGCCGTGCAGAGTTGTGTCCAACATCAGCCAGATGTCATAGAGACGCTCAGGTATTTTGATGCAGCGCTATCAGCCCGCTTTGCAAAACAGCCCGCTTTGTTTGCCCTAGCAAAGTTTGACCCGTATGTCGCACCACCTGGGCAATTTGCGATTTACAATGCCTGGAGTGGCCCCAAACAACTGTTTCTGATGGATGCTGGGCATTTTGCTTATCCGGAACAGGAAACCCAAGATGATTGTTTACTTGATGAATTAAAGGATTTTTTTAGTTTCGAATGAGTATGAATCGCGAATATCATCATTGGCAAAGTGTCGCTCTCGATCGGAAAATGGAATTACTGGTGTTTGGTCATGCTGGTGCCAAAGTCTTGATATTCCCGACACGCGATGGACGGTTCTACGAATATGAGAATATGGGGGTAGTCGAGAGTTTACGCTCTAAAATTGAGGCTGGATATTTACAATTGTTTTGTGTCGACAGTGTAGATCATGAATCCTTGTACTGTTTCTGGCGCGAGCCGCATGAGCGTATTCGGCATCATATACGGTTTGAAGAATATATCCTGCATGAGGTTTTGCCATTTATGCAGCGATTGAATCCTCATCCCTGTTTAATTGCCCATGGTTGTAGTCTGGGGGCTTTTCACGCCACCAATATTGCCTTGCGTCATCCTGAACAATTTCAGAAATTGGTTGCTTTCTCCGGTCGCTTTGATCTGAGTTTGCAAGTTGAAAGTTTCCGCAATCTGTTTGATGGTTATTATGATGAAACCATTTATTTTCATACGCCTAGTCATTTCCTGCCGAATCTTCCCAGCGGTCTGCATTTGGAGGCCTTAAGAAAAATGGATATTACATTGGTTATTGGTAATCAGGATCCGTTTTTGGAGAATAACCGGGAGTTTAGTCGCTTACTGCATGCCAAAGAGGTGGCGCATCAATATGTTGAATGGGAAGGGCGTGCACATCATAAATCAGCTTGGCGGCGAATGGCACCAATCTATCTTTAATCTTTATTGTTCAGTCTGTCACTGATTCAAGTTCGTAAACTAGAGTTTGAAATTCATTTTTATTCAAGTCATAAGCTTGATTTTGCCAGACAATCAAGGATAAAGCCTTCACCAAAATGTGCTTTCAGTAGTAAAATCAAGTTTAGTTTTTGAAATGAGCAAAATGTAATATCGTCAAATCTAGGCTCATTGTTTGATTAGCAAAGCTAGGTGAATCTTAAGGGACACATCGTGTGTCTTAGTCAGTAATCAAAAAATTGGATGCTATTATGAAAGTTCAGAATTTTTATTCAGATTTAAATTCAATGTTTAACTGGTTCATTCCTTTTGGCTATAAAAGAACTTTTTCGAGCAATTCTGTTTCCGGCAATGATGTGAGTATGGGCCAAGGGCTGACTTATGTTGCTAAAACCAATGGCTTGAGTATTCATGGTAATCAGGGGGCTGAATCGGTAGTCGTTTCGCCTAATGTGACAAATATAAAAATCGATAATGCTGTCGAGTCTGTGACGCTTACCAACGTGGCTTATGATCCAGCATTGCTAAATTTTTCAGAAAGTAATGTAGTTGTTAATACGCTATCCGGATCAACTATCGTTTCACTTGCTGTGCTAGCCAATCATAGAGAATTGCTCAATTTTTCCAATGCATCTGGTTTCTTGACGATTGATAATTCAGGCAAGGCTGCTTTCAACTTATCAGAAATTTTGTTGGACAAAAATCAAAATTATGTCGTTAACGTCAATAAGCTGAGCGTTTACGGTAATGCTGGAACAGAAAGCATTACCATTCAAAAAGACGTATCCGGTATTCAAGTTGCGAGTTCAATTGAAAACGTAGTATTTAGTGGTCAATCGACTGATTATGCATATCGGGTTGTTGGTAATACTGTTCTTGTCAGTAATAAAACCTCAGGCAGTAATATCGCAGGAATTTTTGTTAATACTGCTTCAGATGGTACACAACTGCATTTTTCTGATAAAACGATCACTGCTGTCTGGGATTACAGCCTTATATCGGATGGTGGTTGGACTGGGCGCAGTTGGGGGGTGAATTTGGTTGACCCCACAATACAAACGCCTTCCACAACGATATCTGGCGGCACAAACCTTAAATATGCGGTTGATTTCAGTCATGCCAATTTAGGTAGCAATTTAGCGAATGTGGAAGCTAATATTAAAACCGCCTTAGATAACATTGGTCAATATATTAGCTCCAAAGTTGTATTTAATCTTGATGTTTTCACCGAAAAAACAAATCCAAAAATACTGGCAGAAACGAGTGCAACGATGGTTGGCACAACTGCGGCTAATGGAGTGACACAAACAACAAAGTTTCTTGCAGATTCAGCTACTGGTATTGAAAGTAGTCCAAACACGGCGGATGCTAGTCTCTATATCAATCTCGCAATGCTTAATCAAATGTCTTTTAGTAATGCTCCTGAGTCGGATAAATACAATTTGACCAGTGTATTAACCCATGAAATTTTGCATGGGTTAGCCTTTACGGGCAATCTTGATCAAGGTCAGGGTTCTGCTAAAACACCCTTTGATGCCTTGGTATCAAACATCAATGGTTCTCCGGTATTTGTGGGGGCATATGCTAAATCCGCTTTTGGAAACACCGCCGTTCCGCTTGAACCTGATTCAGCAGGTTCTGGATCGTCCTATTATCACGTAGCAGTTGCAAATGATTTAATGAGTGATGCAATTGGTAAAGGCGAAGTCAGAACCATTTCATCTTTAGATGTCGCTATGCTCCAGGATTTGGGACTTAGCATTGTCGGTGTACCCAATTCTTTGTCAGCATGAGTATAGCTTAAGCAACAATTAGAGCTCTTAAATTCGTTTTGGGGAAAGTTTAATGGACTGGAAACATGGTTACTTTGCAAACAGTGGGTATGTTTATGGTTATTATCCCGAGCTTATGCCAAGCCGTTTGTATTGGGCAGCATTACTTCAAGGTCACTTAACCCCCATCAAACAGTTTCGTTATCTTGATGCAGGTTGTGGACAGGGGATGAGTTTATTATTCGCTGCTGCTGCATATCCAGATAGTGAATTTGTTGGCATTGATTTTATGCCTGAGCATATTGCACATGCGAAGCGTATTGCCCGCGAGGCAGGATTAACGAATGTCACTTTCTTAGAAGCCGACTTTATTGATCTGGCAGAAAATGCTCATGATTATTCAGTGCTTCAGCAAGGTTTTGATTATGTGGTTTGTCATGGCATCACAACCTGGATTTCTCCGGTTGTCAGAACGGCGTTATTTAAATTTATAAGTCATGTCTTAGGCCCAGGAGGGGTCTTTTATAACAGTTACAACACCTTGCCCGGATGGTTAGGCACATCCCCTTTACAGCATTTAGTTTTCTTACAGCGTGACGGCGCAGATGGTCAAACGGCTTTATTACGTGCCCAAGCTATTTTCGAACAGTTAGTTCAGGCTGATAATAGTCTTTTTGCTGACCAACCTGGTTTATTAAGAAGGTTGGAGTTAATTAAAAAGCAAGATCCGGCATATTTGCAGCAAGAATATAATAATGAGTTCTGGCAACCGATGTACTTCAGTGACATGTATGAGGCATTGAGCGGCTGCAAACTTAACCATTTAGGTACCGCAACCTTATCCGATATTTTCTATAATTTGTTGGCAGATGGTGTTCAAAAATTGCTCAAAGAGCAAAAAACGCTATTGCTTAGAGAGCAACTTCGGGATTACGCGGTTAATCAGTCATTCCGTCGGGATTTATTTGTTAAAGGTGTGAATAAATTATGGCCCGGCTTGCAGAAAAATCTGATTGATCAGTTTCGTTTTATACGTAACCCGTTAGTTCAAATTCCCGCCTTTGGCGATCCTTACCTCATTACCGGTAGTTCAGTTTTATTAAATAGTGATCCAGAAACCTTTGGCCGAATACTCGGATTATTTTCAACATCTGAGAATGGTACTATGCTTTCTGATGTCTTGAAAAACAATCCTGATCCAACTCAACGTCAGGCAGCAATTCAGGCAGTGAGTTTATTAATGCAGGGTGGTTGGTTGATGCCTGGCGTGGCAACAGACGAATGTTTAACTTCAAATGGTCCACGTTTAAATAAAGTTTTGTCGACTGCAATCTCTCATGGCGCGCCTTATAAGCATCTTTGTCTACCAAAAGCAGGGACAGCTTTGTCGATTAGTGATACCGAATGGATACTGTTGAGATGCGTTCAACAACAAGTGCCAAAAGACCAATGGATCACATTTGTTATCCATTCTTTATTTGAAACCGGCAGAGCAATTTTGAGAGACGGACAACCTCTGACAGGAGAGGCATTGCGTGACTGGACTTCCTCGGATGCAGCAGATCTTGATGAATTTATATCTGCCTTGGATGAAGCGGGTCTTCAAGATGTCGAGTCGGTGAGACTTTATGAACTGAGTGAGCTGAAGGCAGATGTT
>RFQK01000012.1 GCA_009925045.1 Methylococcaceae bacterium | reverse complement strand
ACCCGAGCGATATCGGGTTCGGCAGCAATCAGATTCAAAAAGCGCACCATGGCGGCTTTTGATTCCAACATGCCTTCATCCATATTGATGTCGATGATTTGCGCCCCGTTTTCGACCTGCTGTTTGGCGACTTCTAAGGCCGCTTCGTAATTTTCTTCGACAATCAATTTCTTAAAAACAGCCGAACCGGTCACATTGGTACGTTCGCCGACATTGACGAACAAAGTGTCCGGGCCTATCGACATGGGTTCCAGGCCGGACAGGTGGCATTGCTTGGTCAGTTCAGGAATTTGTCGTGGCGCGTGTTGACTGACGGCCTTGACGATAGCGCGTATGGTTTCCGGTGAGGTACCGCAGCAACCACCAATAATATTCAGATAGCCATTGGCTGCCCAGTCAGCCAGTTCTTCAGCCATTTGTTCCGGCGTTTCGTCGTATTCGCCAAACTCATTGGGCAGGCCGGCATTCGGGTGGGCAGAAACATAGGTGTCGCAGATCGCGGACAATTCTTCAATATATTGGCGTAATTCTTTGGCGCCTAAAGCACAGTTAAAGCCAATAGAAATAGGCTGGACATGTTTAAGAGAATACCAGAATGCTGCTGCGGTTTGCCCGGACAGTGTGCGCCCGGAAGCATCGGTAATAGTGCCAGAAATCATCACCGGTAATTTATAACCGAGTTGATCAAACGTATTTTCGACTGCAAAAATGGCGGCTTTGGCATTCAAGGTGTCGAAAACGGTTTCGATCAGAATGATGTCAGCACCGCCTTCGATTAAGCCGCGTGTGGCTTCTGCATAGGCTGCAACCAGATCATCAAAAGTGACGTTGCGGTATCCGGGATCATTGACGTCAGGTGAAATCGACGAGGTACGGTTGGTTGGGCCCAGTACGCCGGCTACAAAGCGGGGTTTATCGGGATTTAATGCCGTGATTGCTTCGCAGACTTGTTTGGCCAGTCGCGCTGCTGCAACATTCATTTCATAGGCCAGACTCTCCATTTGGTAGTCGGCCATCGCAATTTGCGTCGAATTAAAGGTGTTGGTTTCGATGATATCGGAACCTGCCTCAAGATAAGCCTGATGAATGGCTTTAATAATGTCGGGCTGCGTCAGGGACAATAGATCGTTATTTCCCTTCAAGTCGCATGGCCAGTTTGCAAAGCGTTCACCTCGATAGTCCTTTTCGCCAAGCTTATAGCTCTGTATCATGGTGCCCATCGCACCATCAAGATATAAAATTTTATTGGCGAGCTGCTGTTTTAATCGTTGTGAGCTGTTCATCTGTCGAATATTTGGGGCAAAGAGAGCCTTAGAATTCTGGTTTTCTTTGCGAGTTGTCTTTTTTAGGGAGGTTTATGTCTACGCCCAGTTTACTACATGTTGTTAAAAGCGTTTTAGCTGCTTTTATAGGGGTGCAAAGCGAAAAGAATCGTCAAGTTGATTTTAAGCACGGTTCATTGTCGACTTATATTGTCATCGGTTTGATAGCAACGCTGGCGTTTGTGTTTTTTGTAAAGACGGTTGTTTCGCTGGTGGTTGGTTAAACCAAAGGGATAATGACGGCAGAATTGCTTGATCTGCCGTCATCTAATGCATTAATTGCTAGTTGTTTTGAAACTGTTTTTGATACTGCTGAACAGTTCTTTCAAGCCACCGAATAAATTGGCCGGGGTTATTGCTTCTTTGGTAATGAATAACAAGCGAACAACCGCAACACTCAGGAAGCCTGCAATCGGAGGCAACAATTCCAAAAAGGTCGGTAAAATCGCTCCACCAACACCTTCAGACGTTTTTCTGTCGCCTACGCTGGTTAAATCGCGCTCGTAAGCATCACTGGGATCTTTGCCGTCCAATGCGTCGACGATTTCCACATCAATGGTATAAAACAAGAACTGCATAGCTAAAAACAAGCTAGCAAGTCCTGCTACCCACAGTAAAGTGTTGCCTTTTCTTGCTTTAATCAACGATTGGTAAACCCAAATCGTTGTCAAAATCATAATTACGCCACCTATCATAACGGTATCCTCTCAGGTAATTGTTATAGTTCTATGATTACAGTCTTCAATACTACTCAGATTCTCTAAATAAGGCAATTTGCCACGGTTTTTTTATATGTAAAATGATCAATTACTTGACATAAATCATGGCTAAAGTAAGATATGGCATTCGAGTGCCAACATTTGGCAGATTTTATAACACTAACTAAAGGTAGGAGGCACCCATGGGAGCGATCTTAGATTTAACCGAAATGCTTAAAGAACCAGCTGGTATGGTTGGCGCAGTTGTAATTATCGCTGTAGGATATTTTTTCGTGAAGTGGGTTTTCGCTGAGCCTAAAGACGAAGAATAAGCTTTAAAGCTTAACGCTTTCTCGAAAAAAGGCGACACCGGATTCGGTGCCGCCTTTTTTATTGTCCAAAATCAAAATACCCCTTCTCTAATTCCTTATAATTAGCCCGTTTTTCTGCCCTCTAAGACTATGCAAAGCTATCTTTATAATAAGATTTATCAGCTGTTTCCTGAGACAGCGCCAGCAACAGGTATTGGCATATTCAGGCTATTGTTTGGTTTGGTGACCTTGCAAGAAGTGTTGTTTCTGATTTATTTCAATCATTTGATTTTTGACCCGATTCCGTTTTTGGACGTCGAATTTCCAATGATTGTTTGCTTCCTGTGGCTTTGGGCGGCAGTGGCTTTGGCCTTGATGTTGGGATATCGCTGTCAGCAAGCGGCAATCACGAATTATCTGTTGTGGTTGGTCTTCGTCAATTTCACCCCCATGCAGCGTGATTTTGATGGTGGATTTGATTTGTTTATGACCGGCGCCAATTTTTGCCTGATTTTTATGCCTATGGATAAGGCCTTGGCACTAGATGGTTTACGTAAAAAATTGCAAACACCGTTCGTACACTACGCCCAATATGCTGTGCCAAAAGTATCACCCCTGGCTTATAGCCTGCCTGTCATACTCTGTCTTGGGTTTCTGTATTTCGATTCAGTCATTCATAAAATGTTTGCGCCACACTGGCGAAATGGGCTCGGCGCCTGGCTACCTTCTTCCATGCCCTACTATATGTCGGCTCTGGATCTATCGTGGTTGTTGAATCAGGAGTATCTGCAAAAGTTGTTTGGTTATACCATTCTGGTTTTTCAGATCACCTTTCTGGCTCTGTTTTATCGCCGCAACTTAAGACCGTTTTATTTTCTAATCGGATTGGGTTTGCATATTGGAATTACCCTGTCATTTAACATTTATCCCTTTGGGCTAGGGATGTTGAGTTTTTATGCGTTGATGATGCCTTTCAGCTGGTACAAGGCGATTGCGAATGTCTTGCAGGCAAAACAGGCCTCGCTGAGGGTGTTTTATGATCAGCAATGTCCATTATGTTGTCGGACGGTTTTGACTATTAAGCATTTTGATATTTTCAATCGTGTGGATTTCAGGCCGGCGCAAGCAACAGCAGCACAACAGCCCGAATTGCAGGCGATTGATAGTCAGCAATTATTAAAAGATTTGTATGCTGTCGATGCTCAGGGTAGGGTTTATGCGGGGGTCGCGACCTACGCAAAAATTTTAAGAGTCATGGGCTATATGGCGCCTGTTGGATGGCTGATGACTATGCCGGGGGTTTATCAGATTGCTTGTCATATTTATCGCCGTATTGCTGATAATCGCCAGCGTCAGCTCTGTGACAGTGAATGCATGGTTCCGCAAGCCCAATACGCGCCATTGCTTTATGATCGCTTGTTTATCAACCAGGATCCAAAAGCTGTTAAACGCATTGCTCGTAAACTGAGTAAGGTTCTGATTCTTTTGATCCTCTTGCAGCTAAATAGCAGTTTGCATTACGGTCTGTTGTATCGACTGCATGTTAATACCCGTCAAAACCCAATGTTCAGTGTGATGACGGATATGAGTAATGCGGTCTTACTTTTTTCCAACTCCTTATTAGGTATTACGCCACACGCTCTGTACTTACATGATCATTTTGAAGGCTATGACCATATTCTGGCTATTACCTATCTGGATGATAGCGGGCAGGAGCAATGGCTACCGTTCATTAATTCCCAAGGTCGGATGCTGGCGCCAAACTGGGGTCGGGTTCATTCTATGTGGGCCAATATTGCGGTTACCCCGAACATTGATGAAGTGAGACTGAAAAAATTTTTGATGAAAGTCACCGCTTTTTGGGGCATTAAGCAAAATTTGTCTTTAGACAAAACAGTTTTTTTACTCAAGGTGAAAACTATTAAAGCACCGTTTGAATGGGAAAAAGATCTTAGAAACAATAACTTGTCTGGAGAGTGGTCAAACATTGGCCAAATCAGCTGGCAAGGTAAAGAGGTGCAGATACAGATACCCAAAGATATAGATACCACTCACTGAACTAGGTATTGCACCAAGCTTTTGACCATGATATAAATTTGCCCGTGCAACGCTTATGAGCACAAAAAATTATAAAAACCTAATTATTGGAGGATGTTATGAAAAAAGTATTTTCAATTCTGGCTATGATCATGGTTGTTAGTTTAACAGGTTGCATGGACAGCCCAGATATTGGCAACAAAAAACCAGCTAACTACGGTTCTGGCGCTGCTCAAGGCAAAGCGCAATAATACTGGTAGTGACTCCGCTAGACAAAGCCCGCCTTGGTGGGCTTTGTTATTTGGTTAGCATTTTTAATGCCTGACTAAAAAATTTCAAAGCGTGTTGCCTAGTCGCGATTTGCATGTTATAAACTGCTCGTGCTTTTAATTAGTACACATAATAAATTTTATAAACTTGGAGGATGTCATGAAAAAAGTATTATCTATTTTGGCTGTGATGGTTGTTGTTAGCTTAACTGGCTGCATGGACAGCCCAGACATCGGTAACAAAAAACCAGCTAACTACGGTTCAGGCGCTGCTCAAGGCAAAGCTAACTAAGTTTCGCCCAAATCGTAAAAAAAAGACCCGCTTTGGCGGGTCTTTTGTTTTGTGGGGTCTGCAGAGTTTAGTATTTACTGATTTCCTGCATCGCCTGATTGATCCACGCTTCCGCTTCAGCGTTAATCTCTTTAGATTTTTTGTCAGCCGTTAATATCGCAGGGCCTATTTTGACTTTAATAGTGCCAGGGTATTTTAAGAAGCTATTTCTCGGCCAAAATTCCCCGGCATTATGCGCTAATGGAATTACGGGGAAACCGGTCTTCTGAGCCAGCATAGCGCCACCTGCATTGAATTTTGCCTGTGCCCCAGGTGCAACCCGAGTGCCTTCCGGAAAAATAAGTACGAACAAGCCATCTTCCAGTCGGGCTGAACCTTGGTCAATCAGCATTTTTAAGGCTTCCTTCTGATTTTGACGGTCTATGGCGATAGGTTTCAAGGTGCTCAGCGCCCAGCCCCCAAACGGAATCTGTAACAATGATTTTTTCAATACCGCTGTTTGGGGGTGAATAAATTGGCGCAGAGCAATGGTTTCCCATGCCGATTGATGTTTGCTTAAGATGATGGCTGCCCCTTGTTCAGGCAGATTTTCCAGACCTTCAACCTCATAACTTAAACCGCAAGTGAGTTTAAGCACCGCCATTAACTGATTGATCCAAATATTGGCAATTTGGTAGCGAATCTCAAATGTCAAAGGTTTGCAAGCCAGAATCAGGAGGCCTACCACTGGCGTTGACACCAGTATGTAAAGAAAGAACAGGCTGGAGCCCAGATAGACTTTAAAATCAGCCTTGGGCGATGATGTATTGACTCGCTCTGATGGATCATGAGGACAGAAATAAATGGCCTCGATTTTACCGCCGGCATCGGCAACCAGTTTTTGCATTTTGTCATGCATAGCATGCAGGCTTGCCAGAGTGAACAATCCCCGCGCTACCCCGGATTGATTGGTAATGACCACTATTTTGTAGCCATGTTGATAAAGTTCAGCAATGGCTTGCAGGCTGCCGTCTAGCGGCAGCCATTCTTCGGGTGATTTAATGTAATCATCCGAATCGACATTAATCACACCGTCCCGATCCAGAATGACGTAGCGCTGGCTCACGATTGAAGTTTAGAGATGTCAGCAATTTGCAGAAATTGATCGGATAGCAAGGCCAATAAACTTAGACGGCTTTTTCGCAAGGCGACATCATCGGTATTGACCATAACCTGATCGAAAAAGGCATCGACCGTGTCTTTTAGTTCAGCCAAACGACTCAAGGCCTGAGCATAATCCTGTTGTTGCAGCAAAGGAGCTATGGCCTGTTTGGATGCTTCGGCGGCAGTCAGTAGCGTTTTTTCTGCGTCTTCTACCAAGCTACCGATTTGTCCATTTACGACCTCATCCGATTTTTTCAGGATATTACTGATTCGTTTGTTGGCGGCCGCTAAGCTGGCAGCTTCCGGGAGCTGGCGGAAGTTTTTCACGGCTTGCAGGCGACGCATAAAGTCTAATGGTTGAGTCGGTTTGACTGCCAAAACGGCTTCAAATTCGTCAATGCTGTAGCCTTGATCCAAGCAATAGCCTTTGAGTCGGTCAAAAATAAAATCGACGACTCGCTGATGTGTTTCAGCTTTATCAAAACTGTGCTGGAATTGCGCCAAGGCCTGATCCACTAAATCCACGAGATCCAGAGCAATATGATTTTCAATCAAAATACGCAGAATACCTAAACTGGCTCTACGCAAGGCGTATGGATCTTTATCACCGGTAGGGATTAATCCGGCGCTAAAAATACCGCAGACTGTGTCAATCTTCTCTGCTAAGGCCAATACTTGTCCAGTGGTGCTGGACGGAGTCGGAGCGCCGGATTGCTTGGGAAAATATTGCTCTTCCAAAGCTAGTGCTACCGCTGCCGATTCGCCATCAGCGGCAGCATAGTAGCGTCCCATGATGCCTTGCAGATTGGTAAATTCACTCACCATATTGGTGATGAGGTCGGTTTTGGCCAACCATGCTGCGCGACTAGCATCTTCAACAGTGCTGTTTAACTGTTCAGCAATGCTGGCGGCCAGTGCGGCAACCCGTGCAGTTTTGTCGTGTAAGCTGCCCAGATCTTTTTGAAAAACGATGCTTTTTAGGCTTTCAATACGATCGGCCAGACTTTGTTTACGATCCTGTTTCCAGAAAAACTCAGCATCGACCAGTCGCGGTAAAACCACGCGTTCATTACCTTGGCGAATAGAGTCAGGACGCGTACTTTCAATATTAGCAAAAGTAATAAAGTGCGGCAGCAAGCCACCTTGGGCGTTCTTTACCGGAAAATATTTCTGGTTGGCCTGCATCGTGGTAATCAGCACTTCCTGTGGTAATTCCAGAAAACGGGCATCAAAATTGCCGACAACTGGCACTGGCCATTCGTTTAAGGCCGCTACTTCCTCAAGCAAGTCTTCTTCGATATGCGCAGTACCACCGACAGCAGAAGCAGCAGCATTAGCCGCATCACGAATAGTTTGCATACGATCTGCGAAGTCAACGACTACTTTGCCGTTCAACAAGGTGTGTTGATAAGCCTCAGGCTGATCGATGCTGAGAGTGCCGCTTGAATGAAAACGATGGCCAAAGGTGGTGCGGCCGCTCTTGATTCCCAGAATTTCAGTATCGATAACTTCAGAACCAAACAGCATGACAATATTGTGAACGGGACGCACGAACTCATGATCCGAATTGCCCCAGCGCATACGTTTGGCGATGGGCAGTTGAGCCAGACTTTTACGCACGATATCAGGCAACAGGTTTACCGCTGGCTGGCCTTTGACAGCTTGTTTGAAAACGAGCCAGGCCCCTTTATCGGTTTCTAGGGTTTCCAGTGCTGAAAATTCAGCGCCACAACTGCTGGCGAAGCCTAAGGCAGCTTTGCTGGGCTTGCCTTCGGCGTCATAGGCCGCCTGAATAGCCGGGCCTCGTTTTTCAACAATTTTGTCAGCTTGTTGCTCAGGGAGGTCTTTGATCAAGACCGCTAAACGACGCGGGGTTGCGTAGGCTTGTACTTGCTCAGTACGCGTATCCAAACCCGCTTCATTAAGACCATCGATGATGCCTTGCGCCAGCGACTGACTGAGTTTTAAGAGAGATTTGGGGGGTAATTCTTCACCACCCAGTTCAAATAGGAAATCACGGGTCTGGCTCATGTTACGCTCCCTGTCTGGCGAGAATTGGAAAACCCAGGGCTTCGCGGCGCTGGTAATAGGCTTCGGCAACCGCCTTGGCAATATTCCGTACGCGCAGAATATAGCGTTGGCGTTCCGTGACCGAAATCGCATGACGGGCATCAAGCAGATTGAAACTGTGGGAAGCTTTTAAAACCATTTCGTAGGCTGGTAAGGGCAGATTTTGTTCCAGAAGTTTGACGCACTCGCTTTCATAGGTATCAAAGCAGTGGAACAAAAACTCAACATTGGCGTGTTCAAAATTAAAGGCCGACATCTCCACTTCGTTTTGATGGAATACATCGCCATACGTCACCACACCTTGTGGGCCGCGAGTCCAGACCAAGTCGAATACGCTTTCTACTCCTTGCAGATACATGGCAATCCGTTCCAAACCATAGGTGATTTCACCGGTTACCGGTTTGCATTCCAAGCCACCCACTTGTTGAAAATAAGTGAACTGAGTGACTTCCATGCCGTTCAACCAGACTTCCCAGCCCAAACCCCAAGCGCCTAAGGTTGGAGATTCCCAGTTATCCTCTACAAAACGAATATCGTGCTCATTCAGATCCAGTCCTAAATGACGTAAGGAGCCTAAATACAATTCCTGAATATGATCAGGTGAAGGCTTCATGACCACCTGAAACTGGTAGTAATGTTGCAGGCGGTTAGGGTTTTCGCCATAACGACCGTCAGTGGGGCGACGAGAAGGCTGAACATAAGCCGAGTTCCAGGGCTCTGGGCCAATGGCACGTAAGAAAGTGGCAGGATGGAATGTGCCTGCGCCGACTTCCTGATCGAGTGGTTGGATAATGACGCAGCCCTGATTTGACCAGTATTCTTGTAAGGTCAGAATCAGGCCCTGAAAAGTAGAAACATCGTTATTGCTGATCGACACGTTAAGGGCCACTTGTTTGCTTAAAAATGGGTGAATTATAGCGTAAGCCTGCCCACTAAGTCAGAGCGGATTCAGCCAGTTTTACCCAATAGCTGGCGCCTAGTGCCAGGATGTTGTCATTAAAATCATAACTGGCATTGTGTAAGGTGCAGGGACCGGCTCCATGGCCAAGACTGCGATGCTCCTCATCGCCATTACCAATGAAGGCATAACAGCCCGGTACTTCGTTGAGCATAAAGGCAAAGTCCTCTGCGCCCATGGTGGCTTGTTGGGCGATTACATTGTCACTCCCTACTAGCTCGCTCATGATCTGTCGGGCAAAGTCGGCAGCATCTGGGTGGTTAATAGTCGGTGGGTAATTGCGATTAAATTCAAACAGATAATCCATGTCGTGAGCCTGGCAAAGGTGTTGAGTAATTGCCTGCATACGCGTTTCAATTAAATCCAGCATAGTGCTATTAAAGGCCCGCACAGTACCAGCCAGTTCACAATTGTCAGCAATCACATTCCGAGTCTCTCCGGCATGAATCTGGGTGACCGAAATCAAACCTGACTCCAGCGGATGGGCGTTGCGGGTGAGTATGGTTTGCAAGGCGAGGACGATTTGTGAGGCCACCGGAACCGGATCAAGGCCTAAATGGGGCAAGGCGGCATGACAGCCACGGCCCTTGATCACAATTCTGAAGGTATTGCTCGATGCCATCACTGGGCCCGGGCTAATGGCGAACTGACCGGCTGCTAAACCAGGCCAGTTGTGCATGCCATAAACAGCTTGCATAGGAAAGAGTCGAAATAAACCGTCCTGAATCATGAGGTTGGCGCCACCGCCCTCTTCTTCCGCCGGTTGAAAAATCAGATAGACCGTGCCGTTGAAGTGGCGGTGTTTCGCCAAATATTGTGCAGCACTCAATAACATAGCGGTATGGCCATCATGACCACAGGCATGCATTTTGCCGGGATGTTTTGAAGCGTGTTCAAACTGATTGTGTTCCTGAATCGGTAAAGCATCCATGTCGGCTCTTAAGCCAATGCTTTGATCGGAATCACCGTTTTTGATGATCCCAACGACACCGGTTCCACCTAAGCCACGATGTACGTCTATACCCCAATGACTGAGGGTGCGGGCCACTAATTCTGCCGTTCGGTGTTCTTCGAAACGCAGTTCAGGGTGGGCATGTAAGTCTCGGCGCAACTGCCGAATATCCGCGATATGCGCCACAATTTCCGGGATCAGGGTTGGGGTTTGCATAATCAGGCTCCTGGTTTAATGCTTGTTGCGGGTATAGCGATGTTTGACGCCCAAGGGAAAATAATCAGGATCAGCAAAGGTATGCAAAGTGATCTGGGGTAGTTGTCGCTCGGCCGGTGTGTAATGTTTAAATTCGCTGTTCAGGCGTAATAACTGTTGTTGCACCGAAATTGCGATTTGTTCGGCTTTACTCGAATCAGCGGCAATACCCGGCAATAATTCAACGGCGATCTGTAAATACTTGTCGCCATTTGCATCATCATTGGTTTCCAGAACAAATTTACCGCTTAACCACTGGTTAACAGCTTCTTGCTCCAGTCCTACTGCAATATTTTCGGGATAAATATTGGCTCCGTAGAACGATACCGTGAAATCAGCCCGGCCAAACACGAAAACCAGGGGTTGTTGGCGGGGTTGGTAATCGTCAGGTAGACCCAGTTGGGTCAGATCTTGGATGCCATGCTGGCGAAGAAAATCCAACATCTGTTGAAAGTCTATCAGTCCGCCTTTATCGGCAATATGATAACGAAGCAAGGGGAGGCTATTGTCGGCACTGACCACCAGGGTATCGTTTTCCAATTCAAAATAACGGCTGGCTGGATCATATTGAACCAGCGTAGGCAATCTCGCCTCACCGAATAATGAGTGAGCTAGGTCTGGGTGTTGTGCCAGCCAGCGTCTGATCGCTATGGTAAAAGGTGTTTCATTGCCCAGAACACCGCCATCCGCAGTGCCATAGAGTGAGGCAGAATCAAAACAGGCTGTTTGTGAGCCAGTGCGTAAGGCAAGTAATTCACGCCATTCCTCCGAAAAAACCTCGCCGGCAAATACCAGTTTGGTTTGATAGTCTCGCCAGGGTATGCCCTCATGCAAGCCGGCATCCAAGACATCCTTAATAAAGGGCGGGTAGCCGAGTAGAACGATTTGTTCAAAGTCGGCCGCTAGTTCGCGCACCACTCGGAAAATCTCGGTTTTGTTGTTACCGGGTGTCGCTGTCATCAATGGATAGCCTTTGGCGGCTAGGTGCCAGCAACAGGAGGTGGTGAATAATCCGCCTACCCAATTGCCTAAAGCAAAACAGACAATCGCCAGGGTGGAACGTTGATGAGCTCGAAAACTGTCATGCAAGACTTGTTCAAAGCGCACGGCAATTTCGGCTTCATAATTGAGTGAACGGGGCCAAAAAGTGGCTTGTCCGGTGGATCCTGATGAGACAGCAATACGATCTGCAGCTTGCAGACTCCCGCCCATACAACGTTGAGCCAGAGAATATGCGCGCATATAGCCCATCTTAGTCATTAAGGGCAGTTTGCTGTAATCCTCAGGCGAAGTCAGTTCGTCAGCTACGACTGCATGGTGCTTTAAAAAATCTGCATAAGCCGGCACGTCTTTGGCGCAATGTTTAAACAATGCAAAGAAAGCGCTTTCCGGATCGATTGCACTTTGCTGGGCTAATAGCGTGTCCAGAGGCGTATTCAGGAACTGGTGATAACGGCTTAAATCAGTCATGGCAAACATTCCTTGATAAACAGTCTTGTTGTATAGTGCCGCACTTTCTACATTCATGAGTACTGACTATGCCTTCATTTGATATCGTTTCAGAAATCGATGGTCACGAAGTGACGAATGCAATTGATCAAGCTAATAAAGAGGTATCAACGCGTTTCGATTTTAAAGGCTCTAACGCCGAATTTGAACAACAGGATGATGCGATTGTGATGAAAGCAGAATCTACCTTTCAATTGCAACAAATGCTACCGATTTTGTACGCCAAAATGAGCAAACGGGGTATCGATATCAGTTCATTAGAAAGCGGCAAAATTCAGGATACCGGTAAAACTGCTCAGCAAAGTATTACTTTGAAGCAAGGCATAGGGTCTGATTTTGCTAAAAAAATCGTTAAATTAATCAAAGACAAAAAACTCAAGGTTCAGGCCGCGATTAATGGCGATAAAGTCAGGGTGACCGGTAAAAAACGTGATGATTTACAAGAGGTGATTCAGATGTTGCGCAGTGAAGAACTGGATCAACCTTTGCAATTTAACAATTTTCGCGACTAAGTTTATTTCATCTTCTTGTCATAATTGACAAGCGATAATGCGTGTAAGCTTAGCTTTGAATGCCTATTTACCATAAAAAAATCAATGTCCTTGAGCGTATCGTTGTAAAATCGCCGCCAATTTTTTGTTTCGGGATTTGAAATGCAAGCGACGGTTAAATGGGTTGATGGCCGCATGTTTGTCGGTGAGTCTGGTAGTGGCCATGCGGTCGATGGAGATGTTGCTTATCGGGGTTGGTGGTTGTTCGTCATTCGATGTGGTGGACATTCTTGAGAAAGGGCGTCACCTTGTGACTGGCTGTGAAACTCAGATATCCGCAGAACGTGTGGATGCAGTGCCCAGTGTGTTCAGCAAGATCCATTTACACTTTAAAGTAACCGGCAAAAACTTATCGGCTACCGCTGTAGAGCGTGCTGTTAGGCTGTCTGCTGAAAAATATTGTTCGGCGTCCATTATGTTGGGTAATGCTGGCGTTGAAATTAGCCATGATTTTGAAATTTTTGAGGGTTGATAGTTGAGCAGCAAGTTACAGTTACACGGGTTTAATAACCTGACTAAGTCTTTAAGTTTCAATATCTATGATGTCTGCTATGCGCCCAAGGAACAGGAAAAGGCCTACATCGAATATATTGATGAAGCCTATAACGCCAAACGTTTAACCCAGATTCTCAAAGACGTTGCCAATATTATCGGTGCGCAGATTCTGAACATTGCTCATCAGGATTACGATCCTCAGGGTGCCAGTGTGACGATGCTGATTTCTGAAGGTGAAGTCATTCCGGCTGGCATGAACTCTGAATCCCCTGGTCCATTACCCGATACGATATTGGCCCATTTGGATAAAAGTCATATTACTGTTCATACCTACCCAGAAAGTCATCCGGATACGGATATTTGTACTTTTCGTGCCGATATTGACGTGTCAACATGCGGACAGATTTCGCCGCTTAAGGCTTTGAACTATCTGATCCACAGTTTCGAATCTGATATCGTGATTATGGATTATCGGGTCCGTGGTTTTACCCGCGATGTGTCGGGCAAAAAACTCTATATCGATCACAAAATTAACTCGATCCAGAATTACATTGCTGAAAGCACTAAAGAGCTATATCAAATGCTGGATGTGAATGTCTATCAGGAAAACATTTTCCATACCAAAATGATCCTGAAAGAAACCGAGTTAGAAAACTACCTGTTCGAAAAAGAAAGTAATTTCACTGAAGAAGAAAAAGAAGAAATTCAGGATCAGCTTCAGGAAGAAATGGCCGAAATTTTTTACGGCAGAAACATTTCTTAATTGATTCAGCCCTGTCAGTCTGGCTGATGGGGCTTTTTCCTGCTATGGCCTTCCGCGCCAAAGTTTTTCCAGATTAGCCTAGTCTCTTGCTCTTGTCTGCGTGTTCTGCCTGATTGGTCGGCAAGCATTATTAGAGTTTGCTTATAAATCAATTAATTAAAGCCTGAATTTGCAGATAAAAGTTTATCTGTAAGCCTCGCCTGTGGTTAAATGAACCGCAATGGGTATTCGTTTAGGATCTGCCCATAAGGTCTGAATCGTAACAACTATAAATACAAAGGGTGGGGCATGAAGAAAATTCTCAATTACACATTATTGGGCATCCTGGCACTGATTCCGCTGGTGGTGATTCTACAAATCGTCTTATTTGTTAAAGACCGGCTAACGGATTTATTTCAGTTCGTTTATGGCTATTCTGACAATTACGCCATTACCTTTGGTTTGTTTGCTGTGTCATTTGCCATGATTACTTACATAGGTTATCGCGTCAGTTTCGGACGCTTTTCTATCATCGCGGCCTTTGAAAATCTTATCGAACGTATTCCTTTCCTGAGCACTATTTACCGGGTCACCAAAAAACTGGTGAATATGATTGCCGGTCATGAGTTACAAGAACCGCGTGAAGTGGTTTATGTGGAATATCCCAAAGAAGGTATTTGGGTGCCAGCGTATGTGACCAATAAAACGCAAGATCGTTATGTGTTGTTTGTACCAACCTCACCCAATCCGACCTCCGGTTTTGCCATCATCGTGCATGAATCCAAGGTTATTAAATCTGAAATGTCTATTGAGCAAGTGACCAGTTTTATTATCAGTGTCGGCGCTGATTACGAAAATGTAAAAGAAATCAATAAATTGCCTATTTAGTCGCGCAGAATTTCTTTTTATGTTGCAGGTCTGACAGTCGGCCTGTATGGTGTGCGCTGTTCTCAGTTAATGGTTACAGCGCATGTCTAGTTCTGCTTCGCCCACACTCGTTTTAATTGACGGCTCATCGTTCCTCTTCAGAGCTTTTCATGCCGTACCTCCTCTGACCAATGCTCAAGGGCAGCCCACTAACGCAATATATGGTGTTTCTAATATGTTGCGTAAACTCATTCAAGATTACAACACCCCTTATTTTTGCGTGGTGTTTGATGCGCCTGGCAAGACTTTTCGCCATGAACTTTATGATCAATACAAAGCGCATCGCCCGCCTATGCCAGATGATTTGCGGGTACAAATTCAGCCCTTACATGATTTGATTCGGACACTGGGTTTACCTTTAATTATTGAACACGGCGTTGAAGCGGATGATGTTTTAGGCAGTTTGGCCCAGTCGGCAGCAGCACAAGGCTTTCAGGTCATCATTTCCACCGGTGACAAAGATATGGCGCAATTGGTTAATCCGCAGATTTTGCTGGAAAACACCATGACCAATAGTCGTCTCGATGAAGCAGGTGTGCTGGAAAAATTTGGCGTTAAACCGGAGCAGATTGTTGACTACCTGGCCTTGATGGGTGATGCAGTTGACAACGTCCCCGGCGTACCCAAGGTGGGTCCTAAGACAGCAGCCAAATGGTTACAGGAATATGGTTCACTGGATCAGATTATGGCCAACGCGGATCAGATTGGTGGCAAGATTGGCGAAAATTTGCGTGGAGCCCTTTCGCAATTGCCATTATCGCGTGAATTAACCCGCATTCGCTGTGATGTCGCCTTGCATTATGGTCTGGAGGACTTAAAACGCCGCCCAGCCGATATTGAAGCGCTAAAAAATCAATTAGGCCATCTGGGATTCAGTAGTTGGCTCAAAACCCTCAGTCATGAAACTACTCAACTCGCCAGTTCGGATAAGCAAACTGTGCCTGAAACGCCCCCTGCACCGACCAGTAAAAATTATCAAACCCTTTTGGACTGGCCGAGTTTTGAACACTGGCTGGCTAAATTAGCCAAGGCTGAACTATTTGCCTTTGATACCGAAACGACCAGTCTGGACTATAACCAAGCGCGCATCGTGGGTCTGTCCTTTGCTATCGAAGCCGGTGAGGCGGCCTACTTGCCGCTAGCGCATGATTATCCTGATGTACCTCAACAGCTGAATCGCGAGGATGTTTTAAAGGCACTCAAACCCTTATTGGAAAATCCCGACCAGGCCAAGCTGGGTCAAAATCTGAAGTACGACGCCCACGTTCTGGCCAATCATGGCATTATTTTGCAGGGCATTGCTCATGACA
>RFQK01000110.1 GCA_009925045.1 Methylococcaceae bacterium | reverse complement strand
GTTTTGCGGAGGAAGCCACCGTGTCCCTCGTGATAGCTTAGATATAAATTATAGGCATCAAAATTATTGATACCCAGTTTGTTGTGACTGACCGAGCAATACCAGCCGATAAAATCGCAACTGTCGGCAAAGTCATCCCGGGAACTAAAGGGGTGGCCAGTTTGTTTTTGATAATCGGACCAAGTGCCGGCCTGGGCTTGGGCATAGCCATAGGCACTACTGGATTTAAACCAAGGAATAAAGCCTAAAATCAAAGGTGCTGGCGGCTCGGCGTCGGCGATAAAAGCCGATTCCTGGTGCATGATGGCCATTTGTACGGCGATTGGGATGCCCCAGCGTTTTTCTGAGGCACGCGCGGCTTCATACCAGTCGTCTTTTTCAGCGAAAATCTGGCAGACATTATTGATATGTCGGGGTTGAGTCACGCTACAGGCGCTAAGTAATCCCAGTAGCAAGCTTATAACCAGGCGCTGCATCCAATTTATGCTGATTCTAAGGCTCATCAAAACGACTGCGATCACGAGCCTGCCACAAATGGCTGGCTAACGCATGGGCTTGCTCTTGATCTTTAGCTTTATTCATGAGGCGCAGGGCAATCGCGGCTGTCCCCGTAATACTGGCTTCGGCAAATTCATCGTCCAGAGTGCCTTGCCAGACTTGCTTTAATAACAGTGGATCCAAAAGTTCTGCTTTCATGTGGCGGCGAGCAAATAAGGCCGGCCAGACTTCATCCTGTAATTCTCCCTCGTGCACGCTTTGTACTAAGCATTCCACGTCTGGATTGCGCTCGGTTTCACCGCCTTCACCCTTAAGAACCGCCATATGGGGTTGTTGTAAAATCAGGGCAGCATTTTGATGGACCTGGCGATAGCTAGGGTGAAAAATACCTTGAATACTATGCGGCGCGTTTAGCGGGTTTAAAAGTCTGACCAAAGTGTGCACAGGTGAGCGCAAGCCCATCACTGGCCTCAGATTAATCATGTCGAACAATGGCCGGCAAACATGCTCTAAAGACAAATAACTAAAACTACGTGTCTGTAATTGTTGTTGGGCTTCGGTCAGTGAAGCAGCTGGCTTGAGTCCTAATGCTGCCAGTGCGGTTTCGGTGTACAAGCGACCCTGAGTATGGCCGCCAGCACCGTGCATGAAAACCTTGATGTCGTTTTCTGCCAATAACAGACTGGATAGCAAAAACCAGGGTAAATGACGGCGCTTGCCAGCGTAGGAAGACCAGTCTAAATCCGCTCCGACAGGGCGTTGCTGACAACCAATATTTTCGCGAGCCGCTTGGACGAAGCCAGCTAATTCTTCTTGGGTTTCTTCTTTAATCCTGACTAGCATTAAAAAAGCACCCAGCTGTATGGGCTCGACCTGACCCGCTAGGATCATGTGCATGGCTCGATAGGCCTCGTCCTGAGTCAAGTCGCGAGCGCCTTTTTTGCCTTTGCCTAAAATTTTGATGAATTCAGCGAACGGATGTTCGGCAGTGGTTAAGCTCATTTCAAAGATAACTTAAAGTAATGGTCAGTTAATAAGGCTGCAAAAATCAGCATTAAATAAATAATCGAGTAGGCAAAGGTGCGCATGGCGGTTTTGTTGTCTTTTTTACGCATCATCTGAATGGCGTAATACAAGAATCCCAAGCCTAAAATGCTCGCGGCTAGCACGTAGACTAATCCGCTCATGCCGGTCAGATAAGGTAATAAAGTGCTCACTAGCAATAAAATAGTGTAGAGCAGAATTTGTAAGCGAGTGAACTCAACGCCATGGGTCACCGGTAGCATGGGGATGGCTGCTTTGGCGTATTCATCCCGGCGGGCAATCGCAAGCGCCCAAAAATGTGGTGGGGTCCAGACGAAAATGATCAAAAACAATAGCAAAGCATAGGGATGCACCGTGCCGGTGATAGCGGTCCAGCCCAACACCGGCGGCGCTGCGCCAGCGGCTCCGCCGATCACAATGTTTTGCGGGGTCATTTTTTTGAGGTATACCGTGTAGATGATGGCATAGCCTATTAAAGACAGAAAGGTTAAAAAAGCAGTCAGCAGGTTGACTTTTAAGGTCAGAATCCCCATTGCTAAAGCGCCAAGAATGGCGGCAAAAGTGATGACGCTGCGTGAGCTCAGCGCACCTTTTGGCAAGGGTCGGTTCTGGGTTCTGCCCATCTCGGCATCGGCTTTCTGGTCGATAAAATGATTGATAGCGGCCGCTGAAGATGCTGCAAGTGCGATGCCTAGTGTTCCATAGATCAGTTTGTCAAATGGAGGAAAGCCCGGAGTGGCGAGTAACATTCCCACGATGGCCGTAAACACAATCAATGCAACAACGCGTGGTTTACAAAGCTGTAGGTAATTTTTCCAAGTGGATTTTCGGTTGCTCACAGTCATTCGATTTAGAGTGTCGACTCAATAAACATATAGAATACCAGTGAACCCGGGATTATTAAAACGATCAAGGGTGTGGATATTAACCTAAAGAGGGATATATGAAACATACGCTAGCCTTAATGATATTGCTTGCGCCGTTCTTATCAGCGCAGGCGGATACTGTCAAAGTTCATGAACATAAGTTTGCCAATGGTCTTAAGTTACTGGTCAAAGAAGATCATCGTTCTCCTGTGGTTGTTTCACAGGTTTGGTACAAGGTTGGGGCGAGTTATGAGCCGGGTGGTATTACCGGTATTTCACATATGCTGGAACATATGATGTTCAAAGGCACGCATCAATATCCGGCGGGTGAGTTTTCCCGCATCATTGCTGAAAATGGCGGACAGGAAAACGCCTTTACCGGAAGTGATTACACGGCCTATTTTCAAACCATGGAAAAATCAAAGCTGGAGATTAGTTTTAAATTGGAAGCTGATCGCATGCGCAATCTGGATCTTAAAGCGGAAGAGTTGGAAAAAGAGTTACAGGTGGTGACGGAAGAACGTCGCATGCGTACCGATGATCAACCCAGGTCCAAGACCCAGGAACAATTTAATGCGGTGGCTTTTAGTAATAGCCCTTACCGAAATCCGGTGATTGGTTGGCCGGATGATATCGCCAACTATAAAGTCGAAGACCTACAGGCCTGGTATCAAAAATGGTATGCCCCCAATAATGCGACCCTGGTGGTGGTAGGCGATGTTGATACCCAGCAGGTTGTCAAATTGGCTGAACAATATTTTGCTGAACTTAAACCAAGTGAAATCAAGCCGATCAAGCCTCAGCAGGAACAAGAGCAGGTCGGTTTGCGCAAGTTAACCGTCAAAGCCCCCGCTAAGCTGCCCTATATTATGATGGGGTATAAAGTACCCGTATTACATACTGCCCAATCAGAGTCAGAGGCTTACGCGCTGGAAGTGCTGACCGCAATCTTGGATGGTGGTAATAGTTCCAGACTGTCAGCTCGCCTGGTGCGTGGCAAGCAATTGGCGGTATCAGCCGGAGCCGGTTATGACTTCAATTCGCGACTTCCCGAACTATTATTACTTGAGGCGACACCCGCTGAAGGCAAAACAGTATTTGACCTTGAATATGCCTTACGCGAAGAAATTGATGACTTGAAAGTCGAACTGGTAAGCGCGGATGAGTTGGCACGGGTAAAAGCACAAGTTCTGGCGCATGACATTTATCAAAAAGATTCCAATTTTTATCAGGCGATGGAATTGGGGATGTTGGAAACCAATGGCCTAGGCTGGCAAAAAGCCGGTGAGTATGTCACTAAGCTTAATCAGGTGACTGCCGGGCAGATTCGTGATGTGGCTCGAAAGTACTTAATAGAAGATCACTTGACGATTGCTTATCTGGATCCACAGCCAATAAACGAAGCCGCTAAACCAGCAAAATCGATAGGAGGTCATCATGCGTTTTAAATGGACATTATTAGCTTTATTATTGCTTGCTCAATCCAGTTGGGCGGCTGTCAAAATTGAGCATTGGCAGAATACTCACTCAAGTCGAGTCTATTTCGTGCAAACCCCGGCTTTGCCCATGCTGGATGTGCGAGTCAGTTTTGATGCGGGTAGTGCGCGTGATGAGGCTCAGTTTGGTCTGGCGGCTTTGACCTCAGCGATGCTGGAAAGCGGCTCGGGTGAGTGGGATGCGGATCAGGTTGCGCAGCGATTTGAGTCGGTAGGCGCTAATTTTTCGACTGGCCTATCAAAAGACATGGCCTGGTTGTCGTTACGCAGTCTGGTGCAACCCGAATTGCTGGAGAGCGCTTTAACAAGCTTTCAAACTGCGATTACGCACCCGCGATTTGCCGAAGATGATTTTCAGCGAGAAAAAGCCCGGACTCTGGCTGGATTGAAGCATAGAGAGGAATCGCCGGCAGCCATTGCGTCGATGGCGTTTCAAAAGGCTTTGTATCAAGACCATCCCTATGCCCATCCTGAAGAGGGTTTGGTGCAAACCGTGTCAGGCTTTGAAGCGGCAGATGTGAAAAATTTTTACCAAAAGCACTATGTGGCCAGCAATGCGATTATCGTCATTATTGGTGATATCAACCGACAAAAGGCTGAACAGATAGCGAATCAACTGGTTTCAGGCTTGGCGATAGGGGAAAAGCCACAGGAAATTCCTGCAATACAAATTAGCAATCAGGCCACAGAGCAGCGCATTGCTTTTCCATCCTCGCAAACCCATGTTCTGGTGGGTATGCCAGGCACCTACCGAAAAGATCCGGATTATTTTGCCTTGTATGTGGGTAATCACATTTTAGGTGGGGGCAGTCTGGTCTCGCGTTTATTCGATGAAGTAAGGGAGAAACGGGGGCTGGCATATACCGCTTCCAGTCAATTTGCGCCCTTATATCGTAACGGTCCTTTTACGCTGGGTCTGCAAACACGCAACGATCAGGCAGATAAGGCTTTGGCGGTTGCTAATGCCACCTTAAAAGAATTTGTGGAAAATGGACCGACAGAAAAGGAACTGAATGCGGCCAAGCAAAATATCATGGGAGGATTTGCAATGCGGGTGGATACCAATAGCAAATTGTTGGATTACGTGACGATGATAGGGTTTTATCAGCAACCTCTGGATTATCTGGAAATGTTTCAGGCTAAAATTCAGGCAGTCACAGTTGCAGATGTAAAAGAAGTCTTTAAGCGTCGTATCCATCCCGAATGGATGCAAACGATCATGGTTGGGGCGCGTGAGCGGTAAGCTAAAAATCATTGGTGGGCAATGGCGCAGTCGTATCATTCAGTTTGAAGATGCGCCAGGCTTGCGACCAACGCCGGCAAGACTAAGAGAGACTTTGTTCAATTGGCTGCAACTGGATGTGCCAGGGAGTGATTGTCTGGATTTGTTTGCCGGCAGTGGTGCTTTAGGGTTTGAGGCGGCCTCACGAGGGGCGAGGTCAGTGATGATGGTCGAGTCTAACCCTAAGACGGTGGAATGGCTAAGGCGTGGCCAGACTCAACTACAGGCAACAAATATCACAGTAAAAAATCAGAAAGCTGAAGATTTTTTGCAGGAAAGCCGTGAATTAAAATTTGATCTAGTGTTTATGGATCCCCCGTTTGCGCTTGATTTGGCTAGTAGTCTCTGTCAGAGGCTGGTAGCCAGTGAAAAACTGGCGTCAGGTGCAAAAATA
>RFQK01000109.1 GCA_009925045.1 Methylococcaceae bacterium | reverse complement strand
GTTTTAATTGAGCCTGGCCCCATTATTAGTGATTTCAGGAAGAATGCTTTTGCGCAGTATCAGGCGCATATCGATAAAACGACGAGTTTTCATCGGGCGACTTATGAAGCGATGGAAGCTCGTTTGAATAAAGAGGGACCGGCGGCTCCCTTTACTTTACCGGCCACTGCGGTTGCTGATGCGGTGATTAAAGCGCTGGAAAGTAAGTCACCTAGATACCGTTATCCGGTGACATTTCCGACACATCTTTTTGCCTGGTTAAAACGGCTGCTACCCGCGTCGTGGCTGGATAGAATCCTGTTAAGCATTGAATAAATTCGAAATAACATGCCCTTGTAATCAAACCTTAACAAACTGCTATATCCAGCAGAAATCTGTGTTATTATCGAGATGCATGTAGTAGTTAAAGAGGTAGTATTAGCAGCTATATGTGTCTTATAAAAATATAACTATGAGGTTCATACATGAAAATTTTGAAAAGTGCTGTTGTTGCATTCTCTTTAGCTATTGCCATGGGTTCTTTCTCAACTGCAGCTGTTGCTGAAGCAGGTAGAACATCTTATAAACCAATTGATGCTGTTAAAGGCGTTCAAGAGCGTTTAGCTAAAGCTGAAGCGGCTATTGCTAGCAACGCAGCAGGTGATGACGTAGCAGCTTTGATCAAAGCGGCTTCTGATTTTTCTGAAGAAATCAATGCAAACGACAGAGTAGCTAGAGAAAACTCAAAAAGCTTAAAAGCTTTGAGAGCTGCTGTATCTGCTGCTAAAGCTGGCAACCTGGCTGAAGCTTCAGAAGGTATCAAAAAATCTAAAGAAAGTTTGGCTAACATCGTCAACTTGATCTAATTTCTGATCGTTGCAAAAAAGGGGTGTGCTAAGGCTGCCCCTTTTTTATGCCTGTTATAATCTAAATTCCATTGCATCCAGTGCTTGTTCCAAACATTTCAATAAATGTTTGGCACTCTTAGCCTCGCATGCTTGCCACTTAAAATCTTCACCTGTCATTAATCGCCACGTTTGCAGCAGCTGCCGCAAGCGAACCGCATTGCTCACAGAAAAGTGCCACTGTTTTATCAGGGTTTGATAGGGTTCCTGGGCAATTGGCGGAATACTGTCTTTAGCCCTTTGCAATGCCGATAAGACATATTCAATCTCAGGGATTTTATCGCTTATCCAATCAGTCACTTGCTGGGGTGTAATGCTTGCAATAGACTGCTGACGATTATCTGATACTAATTTGATACTTTGGATTAATTCCAGGTTGCTAAATTTGCAGGCAATCTCATAAAAAGCACTGGCTTCCATGTCATACAGCGTATCGAATTGATAGGTGTCATGCGGACGGCTAAAACTCATCAAAGCGGATGAGGGCATCTGAGCCATTAAGCTCATAGGCGGATACCATGATTTACCGGTTTCGGCATCTGTGATTTTATGCGCCAACCACCAACTACCCAAACTATGCTGTGGGTGACCAGCAATACCCAGATTCAGCAATATCGGATTTTGATTCGGCAAGACACTTAAACTGTATCCAAGCGCTGCCGCCATATTGGCCTTGCCCATTCCAGTAACAACCAGGGCTTTGCGGCCATTTTGATAAATGGCAAATGGCGAGGAGCCGGCTATTAAACGCAAGCGCCAATGTCCGATAAGTGCTCGCGCCTCGGCCATCAGCGCCACAAACACCACGACCTCTACATCATGCTCGATCATCTGCTGTGTATCAGCTTGAACAGTTAATGGACGGAAGATGTTCCTGATCGCGGACTGATGGACCCCTTAACAAACAAGGCTTTGAGCCGCTCAAAAGCAGCTAACAAGGTTTTGTCCATAACAACCTGATTGCCAATAGAGACAATCACGCGTGCCAACTCCGGCATTTTGGTCTTGGTGGCCAAAGTATAAATGGGCTGTACATAGAGAATAGAATTACCCATCGGCAAGACCACCATCCGGCCTTTACGAATTTCCGAACCTTGCTGATTCCATAAGGTAAATTGAGCGGAAATTTCCGGATTTTGGTCAATTAAAGCATTTACCTGTGAAGGACCATTCACTTGAACTTCTTTCGGAAATTTAAAAACACTGATGCTGGGCTTGTAACGATGATCACAGGCCACTTCGTCTAGCGTGGAGGCGACACCCACCATACTGAGATTGTCACGATGAATCGGTGTCATAGGGTCAATCATGACAAACTCTTCCTGATCATTACAGCGATCCATATCCATAGTGATGAAATACGGCAATAGCGGCTGACCACCTACCTTGGCATTTTCCCAAGTCTCAGCCTGTTCATAAAACAACTCCGGACTGGTTTGATGATACTTGGCATATATTTTCATTTGCAGGTTGTAGAGATCACGCGGATAACGCAGATGCTCCAGCAAAGTTTCCGGCATTTGTTCTATTTTTTTGAATAAGCCCGGATAAGCGCGTCGATAGGCATTAATCACAGGATCTTTGTTGTCGGCAATGTAGTAATCGACGCTGCCATCGTAAGCATCTACCACAATCTTGACCGCATTACGGATGTAGTTAAAGCGCACTGGACCGGCTTGAAAACTTTCTGCTACTGGCTTAGAGACCGGATAATAATTCGATGTGGTATAGGCATCTTGTATCCAGTAAAACCTGTCGTTATTGATTACCAGATACGGATCTTTATCCAAATGCAGGAAGGGGGTTAAGGCATGGATACGTTCTTCAATATTGCGACGGTTAAGCAGATGACTGTCATGGTTGATGTTGGGCGAAAAGAATATTTTTTCATCTTTGAGATGGAAGGCCAGCAATACTTTTCTAAACCACGAAGAAATGGGGATTCCTGCGCCATTAAAGCCGACATCTCGCTTTGAAGAAGATATATCAGCCGACGCCAGACCATTAGGGACAATGGCGTATTCATATTGCCCTTTACCGTAGTAGATATCCGGATGCTCCACAGCAAAACCCACGTTGGAACTCATATCCAAATCACGTAAATACCAAACAATCGGAATACCGGCATCCTGAGCCGCCGGTGACACCACCGCGCCATAGCCATGGGTATAACGCAAATGGGTGTTCTCCCAGTTTTGCGCTTCATTGGGTAATTTTTTGAGATTGATTTCCCGTGCCGCCAGATTCACTTGTTGATGATGGCCATTGATAAAGTAACGATCTTCATCAACTGTGGGAAAGTCATAATAGGGTCTGATCCCTTGTAATTGCTTATAGCTATCAATCAGCAATTCACGATCCCAAACCGGAATATTTTCAAAATGCTTGGTGGTCGACCATGCTTCGATATCTTTACTGGCATCCAGAACTACTTTGAAATCTATCGTTTTGATGTCATTTAAATCGTATGCCGATAAGGTCGCGACAATATTATCGTGCATATTATCGGCTTCAGCCCGCGAGAAATTGGGTTTTACGATGAATTTCTCAATCAGATTGGGCAGAACATGGGTGGTACGCAATCCTTGTATGCCCGCAATCAGCAGGACCACGGTTAGGATTGGCAGCGCTTTGATTGACCGCCCGGAAAACACATAAAACAGGATCAAGCCGGCAACCGCCAATACGGCGGCCATGGACAGCCAGATTAAGGGCAAATAGTAACGAATCTGCACTAAGCCTGGCCCAAAAAATATAGGCTCATTTTCGCTGGAATACAGCAGAGCAAAACGCTCCAGTGCAAAGCCCCACACTACAAACGCCACCACAAACAGAAACAAAATGGCCAGATGGATCTTGGCCCCGATTGGGAATTGTTTGCTTTGATTCGGTATGAATACGTGTTCAGCCCAATACAAAATTGCCGTCACCAAAAAGACCGCAGCTGCAGTAATCAACAATTCCTGTTGAATCAGTTCAAACACCGGGTAAGAAAACAAATAAAAACTGACATCATTCCCATATATCGGATCTAAAACACCGGAGGCTTCACCGAAAAAGAATAATAGGGCTTGTTCCCATTGCCAATAAAAAGGCAGGGCGATTACCACGGCTAACAATAAAGCAATTGGGGTATAAACCTTCAAGGACCCATACAGGAATAGATCCGCAACACGCTGAAACCGGCGTCTTTTTTTATCGTCCATCAAGATTTCATCAGGCGGATTCAGGCCCAAGTAACGTGAGGCGATATAAAAGTGAAACATGAAGATGCTGAAGAAGAACAGGGTCACCGCAGCAGAAAAGATAAAGCGATAGAGGAATCGCAACCAGAAGTAGGCTTCAAACTCTAAGGAGCGAAACCACCACAAATCGACGAAGAAATCCAGAAACACAAAGTAAAAAGCCACATAGAGGCCAAGACCTAGTAATAAGGCTGCCGCTATCAGCTTAGGGAAGAATTTCCAGTCACGCATACTGTCCTCGTATTATCAATACTCTAGCGTTTACTTATAAACCAAGTATTGGCTTTATCCAATGCTTTTATTAAGGTCATTCGAGTTTTTGGGCATAAAAAAACCCATCCAGCATCGCTCGCAAACGATGAAGGATGGGTTTTTGCTCATCTTATTTTTTTAAGATAGCAATGCCTTTCAGCAAGTTTAAGGCTTCATTCAAGGGATAATCCCGAACCGCTGGCTGTTCGCCATTGTCTTTATCATTAGTGGCATCATCATTTTCAGGTTTTTTATCGTCAGCCGCCTCTTTATTTTTCTTGGCGTTACCATTGCTTAAATGATGGGATAAATCCGCTTCTTTAATGGATTCGACTTTGGCTTTTTCCAATTCTTCAAGCTTAACGCATCACCGGGTGACGTGATCAACGGCGCGTTTCTGATCCTGTAAGGCCCCGGCAACAATTTCAGATGCTGACGCCGAGCCCCCGTTGATTAATACCACCATAGGCGCGCCGTTGATCACGTCACCCGGTGATGCATTGAAACGCATTTCTGAATTCTTGATCCGGCCTTCAGTAAAAACAATTAAGCCCGACGACAAGAATGCATCACTGACTTCAACCGCCGCATTTAGCACACCGCCTGGATTATTACGCAAATCCAGAACAACACCTTTAAGCGGACGTTCGTTTTCTTTTTTCAGTTCTTCAACGGCATCGACCAAGTTTTGACCGGTAGCCGATTGAAAACTACTGATACGCAGATAGCCGTAATCTTTTTCCAACAATTTGTTTTTGACGCTTTTCACCCGAATGATGTCACGGGTCAGCGCAAATTTAAGCGGGGTTTCCGCCCCTTCACGAATCACGGTCAGCACGATCTCGGTGCCTGGCTCACCCCGCATGGTTTTGACTGCATCGGATAAGCTCATGCCTTTAACCGGCTTGTCATCCAGTCGCACGATTAAGTCGCCCGATTTGATGCCTGCTTTTTGCGCCGGCGTATCATCGATTGGTGAAACGACTTTGACAAAACCGTTTTCCATTCCTACTTCAATACCCAGACCACCAAACTGACCGGTGGTACCTTCCTGAAGCTCTTTGTATTCTTCATTCGCCAGATAGGCGGAATGGGGATCTAAGCCCGATAACATGCCGCGAATAGCGTCTTCCAGCAGTTTTTTGTCTGAAACCGGCTCAACATAGTCTTGTTTGATGCGACCAAAGATTTCAGTAAACGAC
>RFQK01000108.1 GCA_009925045.1 Methylococcaceae bacterium | reverse complement strand
CGATAAAATTTTGCTCAAAATAACACCGTCTGTATCGGTACTGGGATCATAAGAATGCAGAAATGCCCGTCTGTCCATGAATAAATGCCGGGTCAGTTGACGACGACCTATGATGCAATAAAGATTGTTCGAATGATTGAGTTCCGGGCGAGGCTCAAAAATTGAAGATGAGCGTTCTTTAACGTGTGAATGTGAAATCAGGCTGGAATCGGTCTTTGGCCCCAATTCGAACCAACGGCAACGTTCACGGGCATTTTGGCTGAGCGCTTCTTCCATAGCCGATTTGAAGGACTCAAGTTGTGCTGTGACATGGGTTTGGTCGAAATAACGAATTTCGTCGCGGCTGGTGTTATGAAGTGCAGGAACAAATTGACATTGATCGGGAATAGAAATTCCACGTTGTCTCAGAATGTTTCTGACTTCTGGATGATTGGCCATCCATGCAAAAGCCCTTGCATTGGGTGCGCCTGGCTTCCCAGAGCAGGCTCCACAGTCGTAGGCAGCAAAATGAGGGTTGTTTACGCTACTGGAACCATGTGCGACCACCACGACTAAGTCGGCAAATTGATGGGTTAAACCGATATTCGTTAATAATCCGCCTACCCGATCCGCCATTTCAGTCAAAGAGAAGCCTAGTAGATAACCCTCTGCATTCGGTTCATCAGTTTCACGCAGCAAGTGTAACTGTCCGTGAGCATCAATCTCGCTGAGGGTTTTGATTCCAGGAAGACTGGAACTCGGCCTAAACACATTCCAAGCCATTCGAATAGCATATCCCAAGCCTAATGTTTGGGTATAGAGCCATCCGCGCCAGATAGAATGGCTATTGAAATGGATTTTGGAAAGTGATTGGCGAGGGTCATTTTTAGTAATCTGCTGTTCACTTTTTTCGGTAATCAAATGTTTGGGCTTGATGACGGCAGGGCATTGCGCGACAGGATAAGCGTCCTCCAGTCCTTGATATAAAAAATCAATACCAAAGAAACCCGCTGCACCGAAGGTTTCAATATCAGGATTGGAAAACTCTAAGTGACGGCGAAGTGAGCATTCTCTGTCATCAATACAGAAAATGGCTTGTGCGGATGGTTTAGTAGACTGACTGAGATTAGTCGGTGTTTCTTTTATGGCAGTCAGTAATTCACAATGTAAAGCCCATTCCATTGCTTCATGCCAGATTTTTAGTTTTAAAGGAACCTTGGGAACTAAGACATCACCTGTCAGTAAAGGTAAATCTTGAGTATGAGCGAGTTGGTTGATTTTGATGAAATCATGCCCTTTACGTTGCTCAACCAATGCGAGTTCGCAGAGTAATTCGCTGGCAATCAATTCCTTTAATGATATGAGGCGTGGAGACAATAAGGCATTCGGTTGCGTCTCTATGATTCTGACCATGCCTGACCAGCCGGGATGAGCGAGTAACAGTTCTAAAATATATTGTTCGTATAAATCCTGGTGACCGACGATGTGTTGCAAACAGTATTCAATGATTTGTTCAGGGGTAGAATTTAATAGCTGTTTTGCAGAGCCCAAATTAAATGGATAGAGCGGGAGCAAGCTATTTTGGGTCAATCTGAGCAAACAATCCCAAAAACGCTCACCATTTTTGGGCAGAGCCCAGCGACTGATGCCTTGGTCGAGATAGTTGGAAAGTAGTCTGAAAATGATTGGGTGGACGAGGGCATTCAGATCCATTTCCAGTTTTTTCATCCACGCGCTGCGAATGCCATGATTAGCCAGCGAAATGGGTGGGAAGTGGCAGGTATCGTCGTCCTCAAATAAGCTATCCAGCAAAGCACGTTTTTCTTGTGCGGGGCAATAGTGTTGTATAGACCAATCTAAGGCTTTTTGGCTAATGCGACCTTCACGAAAGCGTTGTTGATAATCGGCAATCGGAAGATAACTGCGCGCACCAAACAGTTTGCCCGCCACCGAAATCGCTTCGTGAAAAGGCAGGTGCTGAAAGGCGTGTAAGGTGTTGTGGTGGATAAAGTCTTTGATAGGTCCCTGGCTGGGTAGCCAGTGCGCCAGATGGTCAAGTGTCTGGTCAATATCAAAGCTGTCGGGCATGGTTTGACGGGTATGGCTCATGGCTGAAGTTCCCTGTGGATTGGCCTTGGCGTGTTAAGACATTTATTTGTTAAGCATAAGCTGTGCCTGTTTTTGTGGATTTCTTAAAGTACATAGATTTCAGTTGCTTAGATCCTGACTGAGATGGTCTAGCGATTTAAGTCATATCAATGAAGTGATTACTGACTAAAAAGGTTGAAATCAACCAGACGATTGGGGGGTATGAACCAGTTAGTCGGTGGTTTTGGCCGGATTGGCTCTGTTCAGACTCAATATGACAAGCTTTTCATAATTGGCTTGGATTTTGCTTTATTCAGGTTTTAACATTCTTAAGAGCCTACTTATGTCGAATACGTTTGCCGCTGTGCCTAAGACAGGAATTCCGGGGTTGTTAGAGAACTGGCGGAGTGATTTGCTGTCGGGTTTTCTGGTATTTCTGATTGCCCTGCCATTGTGTCTGGGGATTGCCATGGCTTCAGGCTTTCCGCCTATGGGGGGGATTATTACCGCGATAGTGGGCGGCGTCATGGTCTCCAGAATCAGTGGCTCTTATGTCACGATTAATGGTCCTGCAGCTGGCTTAATCGTAGTCATCGTCGATGCGGTCCAAGGTTTAGGACAGGGTGATGCGATGGCGGGTTATCGCTACACTTTGGCGGCTATCGTTATTGCCAGTGTACTTCAGATATTGCTGGGGATTTTTAAAGCCGGCAAGCTCAGTGCCTTCTTCCCGTCTTCAGTGGTACACGGGATGTTGGCCGCGATTGGTATCATCATTATGGCCAAGCAAATTCATACCTTGCTTGGGGTTAAGCCTGTGGCCAAAACCCTATTGTCCACCATCGCCGAAGTGCCTCATTCGCTGGTACAACTCAATCCGGAAGTGGCAGTGATCGGTTTTGCCGGCTTGGCATTATTGATTGTGTGGGCTTTTATCAAACACCCAACTTTAAAAATGATACCTGCACCGCTTCTGGTCGTTTTAATGGGCTTGGCACTGGGGCAGTACTTTGATTTGGACCATGAACACAATTATCTGTTCCTGCAGTCGGATTTATTGCCACACTCTGAATACACAATAGGGCCCGCCTTTCTGGTGGCGGTACCTGAAAATTTCCTGGCGGGATTTTATTTTCCCGATTTCGGCAAGGTCGGCGATCATGAGTTTTGGATCCATGTGATTACTATCTGGCTGGTCGGTAGTTTAGAAAGTTTACTCAGTGCTTCGGCTGTGGATAAATTGGATCCATATCGTCGTAATTCCAACTTAAACCGCGATTTGACCGCAGTCGGTATTGGTAATTTGATTGCAGGCATGATTGGCGGATTACCGATGATTGCGGAAATTGTGCGGAGTTCTGCCAATATCAATAATGGCGCAAAAACAGCGTGGGCTAATTTTTTCCATGGTTTATTCCTATTGGTTTTTGTTGCCCTGTTTCCAAAATTAATTCACGAAATTCCATTGGCGTCTTTGGCGGCATTATTGGTCTTTACCGGATTTCGTTTGGCCTCTCCCAAAGAGTTTGCCAAAACGCTGGCGGTAGGGGTTGATAACTTTGCGGTGTTTGTCATTACCATTATTGGTGTGCTGGCGACTGATTTGTTGATCGGGGTAGCTATTGGTATCTTGATCGAGTTGGGTATTCATATCAGTCGTGGCTTACGATTGGGCAATGCCTTTAGTTTGGCTTACCACGTCAATCAAACCGATGCCGATACTTACCATATCGAAGTACATGGTGCTGCGGTGTTCTCCAATTTCATTACCCTGAAAAGCTTGCTAGCGGATTTTCCAGCCAAAAAAACGCTGTATTTTGATTTGAGTGAGACGGATCTTATTGATCATACGGTGATGGAATTTATTCATCACTTTGCGGATGAATATGTGGCCAATGGCGGCCAATGTGAGATTGTTGGCTTAGATGAGCATCATGCGTATTCTGATCATCATCTCGCGGTCCACAGAAAGTTAGATGCTTGATTGCCTTCGTATTGGGTAATTTGTTTGCAAATTAAAAAGTTACGCCATTTTGGATTTAATTTTTCCAAAGTGGCGTGATATAGTTGCCAGCAAGATGCTACCAAATTGGAGGATTGCATATGGGTTTTGAAGTCATTTTAGTGGGGGCCATTGCCGGCTTTTTTGTTTTTAAACATTTTATTAAAGCTGATCAGTCATCTGAGCCTAATCAGCTTAGCGAAGGTGATCAATCAGTTGTGAATCCGCAGCCGGCGGCTACAGGAAATCCCAGTCATTACACGCTCTCAGAGGTCGAATCCGATCTTGCCTTTAGCAACACAGTTCCACAGGATTCAAGTTTAAGACGGCATTATCTGCAACAGCTTGAAGCTGAACGTTTAGCCATTACGGATCCTCATCCAACCGAATTTAACCTAAAACGCCATTTTCTGGCCGAAATGAAGCATTTGTTGGCTGTATCACAGTCATCCACTGCCAAGCCTGAAGTGAGTGCAAAACCGGCCAAAGCAGCTGCTAAAGCCAAATCGCCAGCGAAGGCGACTCCTGCCAAAGAAGCCAAGAAAGCTGCCGCACCTGAAAAAGCTCAAGCAAAACCGAAGGCGGCCCCCAAACCTAAGGCGGAATCAAAGCCCAAAGCAGAGCCTAAAGCCAAGGCAGAACCCAAGCCTAAAGCAGAACCTAAAGTTAAGGCAGAGCCTAAGCCCAAAGCGGATTCGAAACCTAAGTCCAAGGCAAAACCTGCTAAAACTCAGTCTGAATAATCCCGGCGTATAAAACTTTTAGATAAGGTAAAGCAATGGAATGGTTACTGGGATTTCTGGCGGCTGCAGCGGTTTTTTTGCTTGCAGCCAAAGATAAGCCGGAGCTTTTGGATAAGCGACTTAGAAAAAAAGACGAAATCGGCCGGAAATTGCAACAGATGTTGCATTTGCGTAAAGGCTTTCAGATTGACCGCAGTGTGATGACCTTTCCGTTTTATGATCATCCTAAGTTAACCGGGATTGCAGTAGATGAACGCATTCGGCAGATTTGTCTGATTGACGGGGATTTTGAGCAGGAATCTATCAACGTCAAAGTCATCGACTTTGCCGATTTGCTGGGTGTGGACGTGCAAGTGAATGGCGTGAAACTGATTATCCCCGATTCAGCAAAGGTCAATAATGATGCTTCAGTTCGTTTGGCGGATACTGATCAGCTCCAAGCAGTGGTGCTGACGCTTTATCTGAAACAGCGCCAACAGAGTGTCCATCAGGTCAAGTTTATTGAAAAGGCTAAGGGAGATGGTGCGCTTGCCTTACAGACTGCCAAGACCTGGTATTTCTATCTAAGCAATTTGGCAAAAGCATAGGCTAAGTCGCATTGTGGGTCGATTAAGAAGCAGAATTGCGCTATGATGAGCCGCTCTTAAATACCCTTTTCTGGCATGCAAATCGGTACACATCAGCTGGCCAATAAACTGATTCTGGCACCCATGGCAGGCATTACGGACGGGCCTTTTCGTAGTCTTTGTCATACTTATGGTGCGGGACTTACCGTTTCAGAAATGGTGATTTCCAAT
>RFQK01000107.1 GCA_009925045.1 Methylococcaceae bacterium | reverse complement strand
TTTTTTGCAGCATCCAGATCCCGTTGATTTTCTGCTATCAGGCGCTGACTTTGGTTGGCGATCACTTCCGCAATTTTCAACAAGGCTAAGTTTTTTTGGTGGGTTTCGATTTTGCTTAACACCCGTCCGGCTTGCCTGGCTTGCTGGCCTAGCTGCAACATATACTGTTTAACACTCATCGTCATTCCTCCTCTCTCATCTAATCGCTTCAGGTGCGATCAGATTTATTTATCGCACTTTCAAATCCGCCACCGGCCTCAACCAATGACCCGCTTTTTCAGTTAACCAAAAGCGAGCAAACTCATCATTCTTGACCTGTAAATCCATAAACGCCGCAGTCACACTCGCAATAGCAGCCACGTTTTTATAACCCAGCTCGGGAAAATGAGCCCTGTTCTTGGAGAACAATCCGTTCGCATCCCCTGCATACAGATCTGATGCCGACATTCTTCTGCGACTCGACTGTAAGTAATCGCTTTCATCATTAAAACCGGCATGATCGGGTAAACGTGTCAGAGATTTTCCACCCCAATCCCAACCTGAAAACAAACGATGCCTGGCTCGATCAAGAGTCAGCAAGTATTTTTGCCCCGGAGCCGCATATTGCCAAATGAGTTGTCGCGTGGATGCTGCACTGACGGCATAAGGATCATTATCATCCGCACCGCTAACCACCAACAGCGGCAAATTGATCGACTGGAAACGCGAATTAACATGTCCCTGAGCCAGATTGACCGAGGGGCTTAACAAAATGGCGGCAATCGGCTTGAAGTCCAGCGCCAGCTCTTTTAAAGCTTCATGTCGCTCACCGATAGCAGCAGCTACTGTCTGAGCCCCCAGATCGTAACCCGCCAGAATGATCTTAGACAAATCCAACTGAGCCAAAGCACCTGTGGAACGGGCGTTTTTCAACTGACTGACCACCCAGCGCAACTGATCTAAACGTGTTTGCAAAGCCTCGACTGCAAAATACTGAAATCCCAAGTAGCGTAATTCACTGTTACGCCCCATCACTGAAGGACGTTGCTTAACGTCACCAAATAATGGCCCTGATAAAAAGCTATCATGACTGGCAAAATCTTTTACGCCAAACTCATCATCTTCGTCATCCAGGTCACGACGCTGAGGATATTTACTTTCAAGCTCCTGAAGCGCTTGTGCAATCGAGCGCGACTGAAAGCTCAGCACCGCATAACCGGCTTTTACCCAGGTCTCGCGCCAAACCTGTCCGGCTTCAGCGTTTTCACCCAAACCCGGCATGTAGATCACTAGCGGACAAGGCGAAGATGTAGCAGGCATTAAAACCTGAACATCGATTGATTGTTGACCATATTGCCAGCTTTGCTCAATACGCTTAAAGCTCACTTGAGTATCACGCAGGTAACCGGCCTGATCCATTTGCATCACAAAGTTGTTTTGCTGGCTTTCTAAGCTAGGGGGTATCACAGGACCACCACACGCAGCCAAACCAAGTCCAAAAACCAGTCCCGACAATAATCCGCACCGAAATTGCTGATGTCTAAACTTAGGCATATGCATCAACATAATCAGTAAATGAGCAGTGAGGTTTGGAATGACTGAACGTCAGTTTCAGGCAAGCATCGAAGATTGCCCAGACTTTATGCGAAGGGACGGTTAAAAACCGCTTACAACAAACATTCTCAGGTCGATACGAATGATCAACCTGAGAATTGGAATCCATTATTTAATTTTGGCTTCTTTGTAAATGACATGTCTGCGAACCACAGGATCAAATTTTTTGATCTCCATTTTCTCAGGCATGTTTTTTTTGTTTTTAGTGGTGGTATAAAAGTGGCCAGTGCCTTCAGTCGAAACCAATTTAATTTTGTCACGCATGTCTTATTCTCCTTAAACTTGCTGGCCGCGGCTGCGCATGTCAGCCAATACCGCATCAATACCGTTTTTATCGATGATACGCATACCTTTAGAAGATATTCTCAAACGAACCCAACGGTTTTCGCTTTCCACCCAAAATCTGTGGTGATGCAGATTAGGCGTAAAACGTCTTTTTGTTCTATTCATGGCGTGGGAAACGTTATTGCCTGTAGCAGGACGTTTACCGGTTACTTGACATACTCTGGACATGACTACCTCAATACGAGCTTTTTTCAAAAATTAGCCGCGCTTTATAACAAAATTTCTTTTTCTGGTAAACCACCTGGCTAAAATTAAATTTGATAGAATCTCTTCAGACCTTTATTTTTCATATCCAAAGCAGGAATTTAATGACCATCAAGCTTGGCATAGTGATGGATCCCATCACTCAGATCAATATCAAAAAAGACACAAGTTTCGCGATGTTGCTGGAAGCTCAATCCAGACACTGGGAACTGCATTATATGGAACTGGAGGATTTATTCCTAAGCAACGGCAAAGCGCATGCCCGTACCCGATTGCTTAAGGTGGAACGTAACCCGCAACAATGGTTTGAACTGGGTGATGAACAATCCATAGCACTCGGTGACTTAGATGTCATATTAATGCGCAAAGACCCGCCTTTTAACCAAGAATATATTTACGCCACCTATATTCTGGAACAAGCCGAGCGTGATGGCGCCTATGTGGTCAACAAACCGCAATCATTGCGCGACGCCAATGAAAAAATGTTCACCGCCTGGTTTCCACAATGCTGTACCGATACTCTGGTGGCACGTAATCCGCAAAAAATCCGTGATTTTTTAAGCCAACACGGCGACATCATCCTGAAACCATTGGACGGCATGGGTGGTGCTTCTATTTTTAGAGTTCAGGAAAAAGATCCTAACCTCAGCGTCATTCTTGAAACCATGACCGGACACGGCCAACACTTCATCATGGCACAAAAATATTTGCCTGAAATTCGTGACGGCGACAAACGCATCCTCATGGTCAATGGTGAACCCATTCCTTATTGCCTGGCGCGCATTCCTGCCAGCGGGGAAAGCCGTGGCAATTTAGCCGCCGGCGGACATGGTGAAGGCCGCCCCTTGACTGAGCGCGATTATTGGATTGCTGCGCAAGTCGGCCCAACGCTTAAAGCCAAAGGCTTGGTGTTTGTCGGTATCGATGTGATTGGTGATCACTTAACAGAGGTCAATGTCACGAGTCCTACCTGTGTCCAGGAACTGGACAAACAGTTTGGCCTCAATATCAGTGCAATTTTGCTGGATCACATCGAGCATCATCTCCAGGCATGAATGTTTGGATAACCAATAAATCCGCTCCCTTCTGGCAAGAGCGCAGGGCTTTTTTAACCGCGCTTCTGCTGGCGAGCTTGCTGCATGCCACTTTGTTACTCGGCATCCACTTTAGCCCGGAACCTGAAAGCCATCATCGACTGATTGCCATCACCATCAATCATACTCAAGCCAAAACGGTGGCTCAAGAAAGCCATATCCCCGTTCAACAAGCAGTTCTGAAACCAGCACCCCATCCATCAGATCAAGCCACACCTGCAAAAAGCCACAGCAAACCACTCAACCCTACGCCTACCCTTGTCAGTCCTGCAACCCAACCAAGCAAACCGGTTCTGGATGTGAACAGTTTGCAAGAGCAAATCAGCCAACTAGGTGAACGCATTCGGACCAACCAGCCCGCCACCAGTCAAAAAGTGAAATACGCAACCAGTATCAGCAATCATCGCTATCTTGCGGCACAATATGTTCAAGACTGGGAGAACAAGGTTGAACACACGGGCAACCTCAATTATCCTGAAGCAGCTCGCCATCAGCGTGAAGCGCAGGTTTTAACTATGGATGTAGGGATTAACCCTGATGGCAGCATCTACAGCATGAGGATTACTCGCTCCAGTGGCAATCCGGATCTGGATGAAGCGGCTAAGCGTATTGTCAGAATGAGCGCGCCATTTGCTGAGCTTCCTGCCGACTTATTACAAGAAGTTAACGTGCTTGTCATCACCCGAGTTTGGAAATTTTCCGATGAAACCGGCATGACCAGCCACTAACTGTTTACCTGAAGGACAATATGATTGACGCTTCTTATCTCAACAACCAATTCTTGATCGCCATGCCTAATCTGGCAGATCCCAATTTTTTTCATACAGTCACCTACCTATGTCAGCACACCGAAGAAGGCGCTCTCGGCATCGTGATTAATCGTCCAACATCGATGACCTTGGCTGATATTTTTGAACAAATTGGCATTGAATCCGAACTAGAAGACGTTAAAAACACACCGGTTTTTGCCGGTGGACCGGTCCAACAAGAACGCGGCTTTGTCATTCATAGCCCTTGTGAAGAACACTGGGATTCAAGCATTTCCACAGCAGACAATATTACCCTGACCAGTTCTAAGGACATTTTGCAGGCGATTGCTAACGGTCGCGGGCCCAAGCAATATTTGATTGCCCTGGGCTATGCCGGCTGGGGCAAAGGCCAACTCGAAAAAGAAATCATTGAAAACTCGTGGCTCAACACCCCTTCTGGTGAAGCGATTTTGTTCCACACGCCTATCGAACAACGCTGGAATGCTGCAGCCAGCCAATTAGGCATAGACATTAACCGCCTAACCACCGCTGCGGGTCATGGTTAAACACGACCCCCTAGCCGCGAAACTCAGCAATCACACCTATTTGGGTTTTGACTTTGGTAACAAGAAAATTGGTATTGCTGTCGGGCAGGCCGATACCGGCATAGCCAGTCCTCTCACTACGCTCAAATCCCCAAACCAAGTACCCGACTGGAATGGCATTGGCAAATTGATTAGCGATTGGCAACCCATAGCACTGGTGGTGGGATTGTCATTACAGGCCGACGGCTCAGACAATATCGTCACCCCCAGAATGCAAAAGTTTTGCCGCCAACTCAACGGCCGCTTTAATTTGCCCGTTCATCAAATAGACGAATCGCTCACTACCTTTGAGGCCAAACAATTACTATTTGATGATCTGCAGGTCAGTGCTGGTAAACTATGGGCTGTTCAGGACCAACTGGCAGCGCAACTGATATTGCAAAGCTGGTTTAATCAACAAACGTGACTATGCCCATTCAAACACTGAATATCGACGCACTCCTAGATCAACTGGAAAGCACTATTCGCCAGCAGATTGACAGCCGTCAACTCGACAACCCTATTTTGATCGGTATTCACAGCGGCGGAGCCTGGATCGCCAAACACATGCATCAGCGCTTAGGCATACAAGAACCGCTAGGCTTGCTCGACATCACCTTTTACCGTGACGACTTCTCCCAGATAGGCATGCATCCTAAGGTAAAACCCAGCCAATTGCCTTGCCATGTTGAAGGTCGCAATATTATCTTGATAGACGATGTGTTCTACACAGGCAGAACCATACGTGCAGCATTGAATGAAATTTTCGATTACGGCCGCCCCAATCAGGTCGTCTTAGCGGTCCTGATTGAACGCAATGGCAGACAAATCCCTTTGCAACCCGATTGCTATGGGGCACATATTGAACTGCCTGATGGACAACGTATTAAACTCAGCGGTCCTGAACCGCTGGGCATTGATATACAAAATACTGCCAAGAGCGCGTAAGCACTATGACTAAACACTTACAACTCAGCGAACAGGGTCGTCTCAAACATTTTCTGACCATTGAAGGCTTAAGCACCGAGTTACTGACCGAAATTCTCGACACCGCTGAATCATTTGTCGATATGTCGGAGCACCGGGTCA
>RFQK01000106.1 GCA_009925045.1 Methylococcaceae bacterium | reverse complement strand
AGCGACAGCGAAATGTTAGCGCTCGACATCAATCCCAATGCCCGGGCCGAAGACCTCAGCCTAGACGACTTTGCGCGCTTGCATCGACAAAGTGTAAAACCCGCCTAGACAAACTTCAGACTTCTTCTATAGTGGAACGGCAAGCCATCAATGGAGCTTGCCCATGTCTAACAGTAAACCCCAACTACCCTCTTCTCCGCTTTATGTGCCCGTCAGCCAGAACCAAGCCTCGCCTGACTGGAATCAACTCGGTATAGAAGAAAATTTACCGACCAACAATCATTACTTCAAGACACAAATCGATGAGGCCCCCATAGTCCGATTTGTGAATCAGTTGATTGCTGACGCTGTTGAACAAGGCGCCTCGGATATTCATTTAGAGCCTTATGAACACCACAGCCGGATTCGTATTCGTCAGGATGGTGTCTTACAAGCATCCTATGCCCCGCCCAATTCCGTCACCCGTAGACTGGTGTCACGACTTAAAATCATGGCTGGTATGGACATTGCCGAACATCGATTACCCCAGGATGGCCGCATTAAATGGCAATCGCCAATCAGCAGTGTCGATTTAAGAATCAGTAGTTGTCCGACCTTGTATGGTGAAAAACTGGTGATTCGTATTCTGGATCAATCGCGCCAACAACTGCAAATTGAAGACCTAGGTCTAGATACACAACAATTGGCGCTATTCGAACATGCGCTCAAACAACCCTATGGCATGATTTTAGTCACCGGGCCTACCGGGAGCGGCAAAACAGTCAGCCTTTATGCAGGCTTGCAACGTCTTAACATCGAATCACGTAATATTTCCACAGCCGAGGATCCGGTCGAAATCACTCTGGACGGCATCAACCAAGTGAATATCAACAGTAAAATCGGCTTAAGTTTTGCAGAAGCCTTAAGAAGTTTTTTGCGTCAGGATCCTGACATCATCATGGTCGGTGAAATCCGTGATCTGGAAACCGCCCAAATTGCCATCAAAGCAGCGCAAACGGGCCATCTGGTGTTATCAACACTCCATACCAATGACGCACCTGCCAGTATTGCACGCTTGCAGCAAATGGGGGTTGAAAACTACCAGATTGCTTCTGCGCTTCAACTGGTAATTGCCCAAAGACTGGTTCGATTACTCTGTCCTGGCTGCAAACAAAGTACCCACTATCCATATCCTCGCTTGATTGCCGCCGGATTTGATCCTGATGAATGTGCACACTTGCAACTATTCCGTGCGCAATCTTGTCACTTATGCTTAAACGGTTATAAGGGACGCACCGGCATTTACCAAATCATGCCAGTTACGCCTGAATTGCGTGAGTGTATCCTGCACCCCTCTCAAAACCCAAGCTTAGTGGAACATCTGCGAAATCATCAATTATTAGACTTACGACAAGCCGGCTTGGAAAAAGTCCGGCACGGGCTTACCTCCCTAGAAGAAGTTGAACGCATGACGCGGGAGTTTTAAATGAAGCTCACCTTAACTGCACGCTTTCCTGGCTTAGCCGGGCTTACTCAGTTATTGAGTTCTGATACGCTGCTGTCATTTATAAAACCAAGTGACAAAATCCCCAAATCAGACATTACTCGCCTCCTCGTGCAACTTGCCAATTTATTAAGCGCCAATATTGCACTACTGGAAGCTATCCATATTTTGTATAAAAGCCAGACGCATCCGGCCATACTCAAAATGATTGATCAAATACGGCATGATTTAGAAAACGGTAATTCTCTGAGCTTGGCCCTGGCACGACATCCCAAGCATTTCGATGCCTTGAGCTGTCGTTTAATCGCTTGCGGGGAACAAGCAGGGGTATTAGGTGGCTTACTGAATCAGCTCTGCCAATACCGCGAAAACATGGAGGCACTTAAACAAAAAGTACGCAAGGCCTTAAGCTATCCGACAGGGGTTTTGATGTTGGCTCTCTTGATTAGCTGGGCCTTATTGATCTGGGTGATCCCGACCTTTGAAGACTTATACAAAAGCTTCGCGTCCCATTTACCCTGGATTACTCAGATCATTATGGATTGTTCTAAGTTTTTGCAAGATCAGGGGGGTGTATTCTTGATAAGCTGTGGATTGACCGGTGTCAGCTTGCGCTGGCTATTTGCCAACATCCAAGCACTCAATCAGTTCTGGCACAGCCAAAAGTTCAGACTACCATTACTAGGCTCTATTTTGCGTAAATCGGCAATAGCCCGATTTGCCATGACCTTGGGCACCGTCAGTAATGCCGGATTAGCACTCGATAAAGGACTGGAGACGGTCGCCGAAATGTGTGGTGACAAACTGTTTTACGCAGCTATCATGCAAGTCAGAGATGAAATTTGCCTGGGTGTATCCTTACAATCAGCGATGCAAAAAATCCCCTTGTTTCCGCCGCTGGTGATTCAAATGATCGCCATAGGCGAAAACTCAGGCAATTTGAACACCATGTTAATGAAAATGGCTGATTATTACCGGGAGGAGATCAATTATCAGGTTGATCAACTGACCAGCCTGATTGAACCGGCCTTAATGGTGGTGTTAGGAGGCTTAATTGGCGGTATGATATTAGCCATGTATTTACCGATTTTTTCTTTGGGTTCAGTGTTAACCTAATCATCTATGCTTGAACTCCTTGAACAGTCCAGAATTTTACTTAGCCTAGCATCGGGTTTATTCGGTCTGCTTGTAGGCAGTTTTTTGAATGTCGTTATCCACCGCTTGCCCATCATGCTACTGGCGGAGTGGCCAGAAACTGCAAACCCTTCATCTAAATCGGCTCTTTCACTTGCACAACCACGCTCATTCTGCCCACATTGTCATCAGACCATTGCCTGGTACGACAATATTCCCCTGTTCAGTTTTATCCTACTCAGAGCTAAATGCCGCCATTGTCACACCAACATCCATTGGCGATATCCTTTGGTGGAAGCTTTAAGCGCTGGTCTGTCTATGCTTTGCGCCTGGCAATTTGGCTACTCATTGACGCTAATCGCTGCCCTACTATTAAGCTGGAGTCTGATTGCCCAAAGTTTTATCGACTTTGAACACATGATTCTTCCCGACCAGATTAATCTGCCCGTTTTATGGCTAGGCCTGCTGTTCAGCATCGCTGACATATTTTGTGACAGTCACGACAGCATTATCGGTGCGGTGACGGGTTATCTAAGCTTATGGAGTGTCTATCAAACCTTCAAGTTTTTGACCGGCAAAGAAGGCATGGGCTATGGCGATTTTAAATTACTCGCGGTATTAGGGGCTTGGCTTGGCTGGCAACAACTACCCTTGATTATTATGCTGGCATCTTTGCTTATACTCCGCATAGGCTTAACAGGGGGAATAGGCTGTGGCAAGTCAACAGTGTGTGACTTATTTGCCGGATACGAGATTGGCATTATCGATGCTGATCTGATTGCAAGAGAAATCGTTGAACCTGGCCAACCCGCTTTGCAGCAATTAAGCCAACATTTTGGTTCACAAATTTTACAGACCAACGGCAGTTTGAATCGTGTCCTATTACGCCAGATTATCTTCAAAGATGAAGCTGCGCGGCAGTCCCTCAACGCGATTATGCATCCGCTGATTTATCAGGAAATGGCTTTGCGAATCAACCAAGTTGACTCGCCTTACTGCATCGTAGCCGTGCCCTTGTTATTCGAAACCGGTTATCAAGATAAATTTGATCGGGTACTGGTGATAGACTGTGACCGCGATACCCAGATTCAACGTGTTAGCCATCGTGATCAAATTGATTTACAACAAATTCAAGCTATGATTGATAGCCAATTTTCCCGCTCCCGTCGTCTAGAATTAGCCGACGACATCATCAGCAATATCTCTTCTTTGCAGGTACTTGCGGAACACGTCAAAAAACTGCACAATTCTTACATTCAATTGGCCAAAGATAGGACTCCTCAGGCTTGAACACGCATACTCTTTATGAATTCCCACTCAATGAACGGATCCGGGTATTCATGCGCTTAGAACAACTCTTCCTTCAGCTAGATCATTTTCTGGCCGGTCATTCTATTGTCGATATGCGTGCGGCTATTAGCGTGTTACTGGATATTCTGACCATTTTCAGTCGTAGTGATCTCAAGTCTGAAATCATCAAGGAATTAGAGCGGCATACCAAAATGTTAAAGCTTTTAGGTAACAACCTTGAGGTTGATTCCGAAAAACTTGCCCCTATCCTGAATGATTTCAATCAGGCCAGTAAAAGTCTTTACGAAACCAATGGCAAGATCGGCATCAAATTAATGGAAAGTGACTTGTTTCAAAGTATTTCCCAGCGCAGTTCCATTCCGGGCGGCAGTTGTTCCTTTGATTTACCTGCTTACCATTACTGGTTGGAACAAGATCCAGATTTACAAAAGGTTGATTTGGAGCGCTGGACCCAGCCATTCACGGAAGTGCGAAACGCGATCGGTCTGATTTTAGGCTTGCTCCGCCAAAGCGGACATAACAGTCAACAAATTGCCGAAAACGGGTTTTTTCAATTAGGTCTTGATAAAGATCATCCGGCACAACTGTTACGGGTAAGCGTCGCAAAATCTTTACAATGTTTCGCCGAAATCAGCGGCGGGAAACATCGTGTTAGCATACGTTTTATGCAACCCTCCAGCGATGAAAACCGACCCAGTCAAGTCAGCATCGACATACCGTTCAAGCTAACCCGCTGCATGTTCTGATGGACAGATCTAAGCATCTGGTCGTGCAATGCCCGACCTGCAAAACATCTGTCGTCTGGAATACAGAGAATAGCCACAAACCTTTCTGCTCTGAGCGTTGCCGCCTGATTGATTTAGGAGATTGGGCCACGGAGGCACACAAAATACCGGGCGAACCCGATTTAAGCGACGGAAATTCAGAGTTTTTGGATACGACTACTGATCCAGAAACGTGGTGATACCTGCCAAGCCTTGCGCCCCCCTCTCACGGGCTTTGCTCAAGTCTTCCCGTTTCAAGCCCCCCATCAGATAAACCGGAATCTTGACAGTGCGTAAAAGGGGTTCAATCACATCCCAACCTAAAACTTGAGCATGAGGATGGGTTGTGGTGATCTGTACTGGCGACAAAACCGCAAAATCAAGATTTAATCGCTCAGCATGCTGTAATTCCAGCAATGAATGGCAGGATGCCGCTACCCACTGATAGCCTTGAGGCCTTTCGGATAAGGCGCATAAAGCCTGTGCCGTTAAATGCAAACCAGCCGCTGGAAAACTGGCATCAGCAATATCACTGTTTATCAACCAGCGCTGCTTAAGCGCAGTTTCTGCTTGTAAACGCTTGAGCACTTGCTGTCTTTGAACAGCATCAAGATTCTTAAGACGTATCTGCAAAAAGTAAATACCTTGAGCCTGCAGATGCTGATAACGTTGCCAGACTTGCTCAGGGCTATCCCCTTCCAAAAGGGCGTAAAACGCTGGCAAGCGCAAGGCTTTGATAATAGGCTGGTTGGCAGCCGGAAACGCATAGTCATTGAGCGTATTTTCATCAATCCAACGCCATTCCTGACCTTCACGTCCCCAGGCCTCACCTTTAAAAGCTGATACATTCCAGACATCCAGCAAGACGTGCTTATCACCGTAATCATGATCAATTTTGATTAGAGGAACCGCCTCGAGCACATCAATATCAACTTCTTCCTTTAATTCCCGAGACAAAGCCTGCCAAGCGGTTTCCT
>RFQK01000105.1 GCA_009925045.1 Methylococcaceae bacterium | reverse complement strand
CGCTGGTGGCTTATGCCGGCGAACGTAAAGTGTATGGTTTTCGCCAAGCAGTGATGGGCGCACTGGAGGATTCACTATGAGTACAATGAGTCGACAGGCCTATGCTGACATGTTTGGGCCTACCACCGGTGACAGAGTGCGCCTGGGTGATAGTGAACTCTTTTTGCAAGTAGAAAGCGATTACACCGTTTATGGCGATGAGGTTAAATTCGGTGGCGGTAAGGTAATCCGTGATGGGATGGGCCAAAGTCAGTTGGGTGGGGATGTTGCGGTTGATTTAGTCATTACCAATGCCTTAATCATCGATTACTGGGGAATTGTCAAAGCTGATGTCGGCGTCAAAAATGGTCGTATTGCTGCTATTGGCAAAGCCGGTAATCCGGATGTTCAGCCGGGCGTCAATATTGTGATTGGTCCTGGAACAGAAGTGATTGCAGGTGAAGGACAAATCCTGACTGCGGGTGGTATTGATGCCCACATCCATTTTATTTGTCCGCAGCAGATGACCGAGGCTTTGTCGTCGGGGGTGACGACGATGATCGGCGGTGGCACAGGACCTGCTACTGGCACAAATGCTACGACTTGTACGCCAGGCAGCTGGTATTTGGCGCAAATGATGCAGGCGTTAGACGGTTTTCCCATGAATATTGGTCTGTTGGGTAAAGGGAATGCCAGTTTGCCGGGAGCCTTGGAAGAACAAGTGCTGGCGGGTGCCATGGGTTTGAAATTGCATGAAGACTGGGGCACTACTCCGGCCGCAATTGACTGTTGTCTGGAGGTGGCGGACCGTTTGGATGTCCAGGTGGCAATCCATACCGATACCCTAAACGAATCAGGTTTCGTTGAAGATACGTTTGCCGCCTTCAAAGGGCGCACCATTCATACGTATCATACTGAAGGCGCCGGTGGTGGTCATGCACCTGACATTATCCGAGCCTGTGGTCTGCCCAATGTCTTGCCGTCTTCGACTAATCCAACGCGTCCGTATACGATTAATACTGTCGATGAACATTTAGACATGCTGATGGTTTGTCATCATCTGGATCCTTCAATTGCCGAAGATGTGGCTTTTGCAGAATCACGTATTCGTCGTGAAACCATTGCTGCTGAGGATATCCTGCATGATCTGGGGGCCTTCTCAATGATTTCTTCAGATTCGCAAGCCATGGGCCGAGTGGGTGAAGTGATTATTCGTACTTGGCAAACTGCACATAAAATGAAAGTGCAAAGAGGCAGTCTGGCAGAAGACAATGCCTTGCATGATAATTACCGCATCAAACGCTATATTGCCAAATACACTATCAATCCTGCGATTACGCATGGCATAGCCAGTGATGTAGGTTCAATTGAAGTCGGTAAACTGGCTGATTTAGTGCTTTGGCAACCGGCCTTCTTTGCTGTCAAACCTAGTTTGGTGATTAAGGGCGGTATGATTGCGATGGCCCCTATGGGGGACGCCAATGCCAGTATACCTACACCCCAGCCAGTTCATTATCGTTCGATGTTTGGGGCCATGGGCCGAGCGGCTGCTAATACCTCTTTACTGTTTTTACCGGCTGCCGCTATTGATAATGGCTTAGTCGAACGACTCAAACTTCAAAAACAGTCTGCCTTGGTGCGTAATACCCGTGAGATAGGCAAAAGGGATTTGCAGCATAATTTTTATCAGCCTTTTATTGAGGTTGATCCGCAAACCTATTCGGTTCGTGCCGATGGCCAGTTACTGCATTGCGAACCTATGTCCAGTTTGCCTTTTACCCAACGTTACTTTTTGTTTTAAGCATGCTGAAGTTAACTGAAATCGAATTCCATGAAGCCGCGGTTGATGATCAATTGACCTTGTCGTTTGACGACAGGCAACGCAGTCGTTTACCAGCGACAACCGACAACGGGGTTGCGGTAGGTTTGTTTTTACCCAGAGGCAAAGTATTGCGCAACGGCATGGTGTTAACAGGGTCGCAGGGCTATAAGGTCAGAGTTAAATCTGCGTCTGAAGAATTGTCTGTGGTGAAGTGTGATGAGCCTTTATTGTTTGCCCGTGCTTGCTACCACTTGGGTAACCGGCATGTGGCTTTACAGATTCTGCCCGGCGAATTGCGTTATTTATCGGATCATGTATTGGATCAGATGGTTAAAGGCTTAGGCTTAGACGTGAATTATGAAACCCTGGCTTTTGATCCGGAAGCCGGTGCTTATCAGCATGGCCACTAATATCGCACTGATCAGGCTATTGCAATTAGTCAGTCCTGCATTGCCGATTGGTATGTACAGTTACTCGCAAGGTATGGAGCGGGCTGTTGATGATAAGTGGTTAGTCAACGAACAGGATTGCTACGAGTGGTTGTCTGGCATTTTACATTATGCCCAGACACCGACTGATGCGGCGTATTTAAGTCGCTTGCATGCGGCCTGGTCACAGCGTGATAGTGCGGCGGTGCAATATTGGAGTTCGGAACTGATTGCCTGTCGTGAAAGCCAGGAATTAAGAGATGAAGACCGACAAACCGGACAAGCCTTGGCGCGGTTATTAGTGAATCTTGAAATGCCGGAAGCCCAGCCATGGTTGCGTCATCCTGACGCCACATTGGCGGGATTGTTTAGTTTGGCTGCTGTCAAATGGGGTTTGAATTGTCAGGACACTTTAAGCGCTTACCTGTGGGGTTGGTTAGAGAATCAGGTATTGTCAGCCGTTAAACTGGTGCCTCTGGGGCAAGTGGCGGGACAGCAGTTGTTATACCGTCTGGCGACTGAGATTCCAGCATCTGTGGAACAGGCTTTAGCGTTATCCGACCAGAATCTTGGCGGTAGTGCCTGGGGCCAGGTGGTGGCGAGTGGTCGACATGAAATGCAGTATTCGCGTTTATTTCGTTCTTGAGTGAAAACATATGTTTAAAAAACCAGTATTAAGAGTAGGTGTCGGTGGCCCTGTCGGTTCAGGAAAAACAGCCTTGGTTGATGCTTTGTGCAAAAGGATGCGGGATCGATTTGAAATTGGCGTCGTCACTAATGATATTTATACCCGTGAAGATCAACAGTTTTTGATTCGTAGTCAGGCTTTGGCTGAAGATCGCATCTTAGGGGTTGAGACTGGTGGTTGCCCTCACACGGCGATACGTGAAGATGCCTCGATGAACTTGGCTGCAATCGATCAATTGTGTGAAACCTGGCCGAATCTGGATTTTATTTTGGTTGAAAGTGGTGGAGATAATCTAAGCGCGACGTTTAGTCCCGAGCTTGCGGATTTAACTATCTATGTCATCGATGTCTCGGCTGGCGATAAAATTCCGCGTAAAGGTGGGCCAGGTATTACCCGTTCTGATTTGCTGGTGATTAACAAAATTGATCTGGCACCTTATGTCGGGGCCTCTTTGGAGGTCATGGATCGAGACGCAAAAAAGATGCGGGGTGAGAGACCGTTCGTATTTACCAATATCAAACAAGCCCAAGGTTTGGAGGCAATCGAGGCTTTTATTATCAATCAGGGCATGTTATCCAATTAAGAGCTTCAATTAACAGTTATATAAATCTGAAGCTTGCTGTACACTAGGTCGCGGGTGCCGGTTGAGTGGTTCTTTTATCTCTTTACAAAAGAATCAGGGATGATGACTGGTATTACATTTTTAAATGACCTTGAATATTATGGATACAGCAAAATTTTCTTCAGTTTTTTCCCCTTCGACCGTTGAGCAGCGGACTAAAAATTTCGCTGATTATTGGTTGTTTACTCAGCAACATGGTGGTGACTTACTTGAATCCGATCGTGATTTAGCCAAGAAAAAAGCCAGACTGGAATACTTCCAAAATAATCCTGTTCGCTTGCGTAAACCGCTGGAAAATCCTGAGGTTTTTTACCGCAACTATGTGCATCTTAAAGATCCGGTGACTGAGCTTGATCGTAAGACCTTATTGTTATGTGCAATCTATAAGTTTGCCAGACATGAATTGAATGGTATTGAAGGTGCCTGGGATGTGGTGCCTGATATGGCGCATAGTTTTTCCGTTGAAGACAAAATTTCCAGAGTCCATTTAGCAGAAGAATTTTGTCATGTCCGCTTATTCAACGAAATGTTAGTGACTTGCGGCTTGGATAAAGTTGAATGGGTGCCTTTAGTGCCTTGGCAACAATTTATCTATAGACAATTTCCAAAATTCCCTGGCTTCTTGATGGATGCACCGGCGTTTATTACCGAATTAATGGGTGTCATTTTCTATTTCCATTTGTATGGCGTGATTGATGATGTATTTTCAGATGAACCCGAAGTGCGTGATCGCCTGAAAGAAATGTTAGATGAAATTACTATTGATGAGATTGCGCATGTGGGTCAAAGACGCAATTTTATTGGTGAACTGGGGATTAAATTCAGCCAATGGATGATACAGCCATTGTTCGCGTTGTTCTTTAAAGATATTCCTGAAACAGCCTTATTGTTTGATGTAAACAAAATGATTCAGGAAGCCAAAGACTTTGATTACAACAATGTGCCTGATTTTATGCTGGAGAAAACCTGGATTCCGACCTATTGTCAGTAGTTTTTGGGATTTGGACATAAAAAAGGGCTGAAAAGCCCTTTTTTTGTATCCGCCAGTTGGCTTGGCTTTAAGTTTGATAAGAAAGCTTGTCAGAAAACTGCAATTGCCAGTCGCTGTTGAATTTATCGACTGCAAGCTCAGTGGACTGGTGATTCAAGAATTGCCTGGCGATGTCCGTGGGTAAGGTGACAGCGCCAACCCCTAAATCCAGTACCGATAAGACTTGATTGAGGTTTTTGAAGCTGGCGACCAATAATTGGCTGGGCAATTGATAGCGTTCTAAAAAATTTTGAATGGCGTCAATGACTTCAAGGCTATCGAAGCCTAAATTATCAATACGGTTCAAATAAGGGGCGAGATAATCGGCGCCATTGAGTGCAGCAATTATGGCTTGCTGTTTGCTGTAGATTGCGGTGGCCAAAACCGGAACAGTTGCTTGTTTAATCTGTTTAATCGCTGCGAGGCCGTTGGCATGGGCAGGAATTTTGACCACGATGTCATAGGGCAAAGCATGAAGTTGGCTGGCTTCCTCAATAATGCCATCGACACTGTTGCTTAACACCTGAACATGAATGCGGGTTTGTTTGCCCAAAACGCTTTCAAGCTTGGGAAGTAAGGCATTCAAACCTAAACCGCCTGCCGCCATGATGCTAGGATTGGTGGTCACACCGCGTAGCGGTAGTATCGGTGCCAATTCCTCAATTTGTTGTAAATTAGCGGTGTCGAGATAGAGTTCTAACATAGGATAGCAGAGGTGTGAATTGCTCGCTTAAGTGCTTGGCCGACAGTCCAAAACTCTCGGCACATGCACCTAAAACAGGGCTTATTTTTGTTTGACTGCGTAGATCACATAGCCAAAATAAGCTACGGTTAATAGGTAAATACTGGTTGTAATCATTCGATCCTGCCTGTGTTGTTGTTTTTTATGAGTATTTAGGCGCTAGGCCTAAGGGTATTTATAACAAAAAATGGGGTTTGTTGTTGGAAGATCATGACTTAATCCAGTTTGCCTATGCGGTAGGTTTGGTCGCTGTCGCTGCCGAATGGCTGGCTTACCATTTCCACTGTGGGGTTAAGTTTAGGCGTTGGTCGGCAATTGCTGCTTTATTGTGGGCCTTGCAATATTTGTGTTTGGGGGCATTGAGCGCTGCACTCAATATGGCCTTAACTGCGGTCAGGACTTTATTGTCAGGGGTGATCGAGCGTTCCGTCGTTAAAAATTTGGCAGCTTTATTGTTTTGTGTGCTGTTTGCCGGTCTTACCGCTATCTCTTGGCAGGGGTGGTCGTCTT
>RFQK01000104.1 GCA_009925045.1 Methylococcaceae bacterium | reverse complement strand
CACGGAGACCATAGACCGCGCCATTCAATTAATAACACCTCTTAAGGAGTGGTTAGATAATGACTGGGTTCGACTGGCCGCCCGTTCACCAGACAGCCAAAATCTTTTGCTGTATCGCTCAACTGGCTGGGAAACTATTTTCCTGGGCAGTGAATATCAAACACCCAAGGCCCAAAACGCTGAACAGATTATTGCTGGCCGCACCACTACCGTTCCCGTCCATCAACTTACCGGACACGCTGCATGAACTATTTTCTGATTGCCTGCCAACTTTTGCCGCTATTGGGTTTGACACTAATTTTTCTAACCAATGCCAATGAAACCACTATTACACGCATCAGCTTTTGGCTGAGTCGGGCGATGGGGCTTAACATTCTGTTATTACTTGGTTTTTGGAGCAATAATGGCTTTCCAGCGATTGAATATCAATGGTTCACGCTTTACCAAGAAGAAGGTTATAGCTTTCCGATTCTGTTCTATTTTGACAAAGTCAGTGCAGCCTATGTATTTTGCGTTTGGAGTATTTTTGCCATCATCGTTAAATATTGCCGTGTCTATCTGCACCGGGAAACAGGCTACAAACGTTTTTTTCAGACCATATTCGGCTTTGTTTTTGGACTTAACCTCATCGTTTTATCAGGCAGTATCGATATGCTTTTCGCAGGATGGGAAATCGTCGGCATATCCTCGTTTCTTTTGATTGCTTTTTATCGTCATCGTCCTCAACCCGTTCGCAATGCTTTGCGCGCCTATACGATCTATCGATTTTGTGATGTAGGCCTGTTGCTGGGCGCCTGGATGAGTCACTTGCTGTTTCATGAAAGCCAGCATTTTAGTGAGCTCGTCAATTTATTAAGCAATCCCGATTTTCATCCGGAAAGCCAGGCTGAACTGCTGATATTATCTTGGCTAATAATATTGGCCGCTTCAGGCAAATCCGCACAATTTCCTTTTTGTTTCTGGTTACCTCGTGCCATGGAAGGACCTACACCTTCCAGTGCGATTTTTTATGGTGCTTTATCGATTCATTTAGGCGTGTTTTTATTACTCAGAACTATACCCATCTGGTCTTACCATTGGCTGACTCGCCTAATTGTATTGAGCATAGGTTTACTAACGGTAATGGTCGCCAGTCTATCTGAAAAAACCCAATCTAACATCAAGGGTCAGCTTGCCTATGCCTCAATTAGCCAGGTGGGTCTCATGTTTATTGAATTATCCATGGGACTTGAAACTTTGGTTTTAATCCATTTCATGGGTAATGCTTTTTTACGTTGCTATCAATTACTGGTGTCACCATCGATTGTTGCGCATTTATTACGTGTTGAAGGTGCGGTTGATAGTGATTTCTATATCAAAACCAGTCATCTCGATTTCTTACCCAGCAGTATTCGCCACAGTCTCCCAGAAGTATTGCAAAACACTTTGTATGTTTACGCCTTACAAGAAGGACATTTAGAGTTATGGGTAAAACAATTACTCTGGAGTCCTCTGAAACGACTCGGCCAGAAACTCAATCTAATTAAAATCTGGATTAAAGTTCTCTTAGTCAGCACCGTGGTCAGTTTTGCGATTTTAATTAACGATGCGGATGGCAATAACTTAGCCTCTATACCCGTGTCTATGTGCATGGTGCTGGTCTCAATTGCCGCGTTTAGCCAAAAATACAGTCCTTATCGAATTTGGAATGATGTGGCTGTCAGCAGTTTATTAGCAGGGGTCGCCGTCTGGCTGATGAATCCTGCTGCCTTGGATGACGTCGCGATGTTTATGTCCGGTATTATCCCCGCTTGGTTACTGGGATTATGGACATTAAGAGCTTTGCTGAAAAACGATCCCTTTACGGACGAACCTTTTCTATTTCGAGCCAGAGCAGAAACCCATCCTCGCTTGTCCTTGCTGTTATTTATAAGTTTTTTGGGTTTAGTCGGTTTCCCGATTACGCCAGCATTTTTGGGTGAAGACTTATTACTTTCCCATGCCAGCCAGCAACACCCATGGTTTGCCGCCCCAATCACCATAGCGTTTGTGGTGAACGGCATAGCGCTAGCTAGAATGTTCTTGCGTATCTGTATGGGCAGACCCTACGAAATGAACCCCAATAAAAACTAACTAACAAAAAAGGGGGCCAGGCTCACTTGAACGGTGTTCGAGTGAGCCTGGCCCCCTTTTTTTGCTTTTTTAGTATCGGTAATGTTCTGGCTTGTAAGGACCATCCACCGGTACATTGATGTAATCAGCTTGTTGCTGGGTTAATTGGGTCAGGTTGACACCAATTTGCGCCAGATGCGAACGGGCGACTTTTTCATCCAGCTTTTTAGGCAGGATATACACATCGTTTTGATAACTGTCCGCATTGGTCCACAACTCAATCTGCGCCAGTACCTGGTTACAGAACGAGTTCGACATCACAAAGCTTGGATGACCTGTAGCACAGCCTAAATTCACCAAGCGGCCTTCTGCCAACACGATTAATCGTTTGCCGTCTGGGAAAATGACGTGATCGACTTGCGGTTTAATGTTTTCCCAAGTGTATTGACGAATCGCGGCGATTTCGATTTCAGAATCAAAGTGACCGATATTGCAGATGATCGCCTGATCGCGCATCGCTTTCATGTGGGCATGGGTAATCACGCTCACATTACCGGTGGCGGTGACAAAGATATTGGCGATCGGCGCCGCTTCTTCCATAGTGACCACACGATACCCTTCCATCGCCGCTTGCAGAGCGCAAATCGGATCGATTTCAGTAATCCAGACGGTGGCACCTAAACCACGCAAGGATTGCGCGCAACCTTTACCCACATCCCCGTAACCACAAACGACAGCAATTTTACCGGCCACCATCACGTCGGTCGCACGTTTGATACCATCAACCAGCGATTCGCGGCAACCGTACAGGTTGTCGAACTTAGATTTAGTCACTGAGTCGTTAACGTTAAATGCCGGCACTTTTAAAGTCCCTTTCGCTACACGCTCGGTCAGACGCAAAACACCGGTGGTGGTTTCTTCCGACAAGCCTTTGACATCCGCCATCAGCTCAGGGAATTTGTCATGCATCATGTTAGTCAGGTCACCACCATCATCCAGAATCATATTTGGACGCCAGTCGTTAGGGCCTAAGATGGTTTGTTCGATACACCAGTCGGCTTCAGCTTCGGTTTCACCTTTCCAGGCAAAAACCGGAATACCGGCTGCAGCAATTGCCGCCGCCGCATGGTCTTGAGTCGAAAAAATATTGCAGGAGGACCAGCGTACTTCAGCACCTAATGCAGTCAGTGTTTCGATTAATACCGCCGTTTGAATGGTCATATGCAGACAACCGGCAATGCGGGCGCCTTTTAACGGTTGTGCCGCGCCGTATTCGGCACGCAATGCCATCAGACCCGGCATTTCGGTTTCAGCAATGGCGATTTCTTTACGTCCCCAGTCTGCCAGGGCCATATCAGCTACTTTGTAATCGGTAAAACTCATCCTTCGGATTCCTCTTTAAAGCTTAAAAACGACTAAAAGGGGCCAGGCTCGATTAAACAGACGTTAATCGAGCCTGGCCCCCTTTGTGTGAATTAATTAGAGTCCGGCAGCAGCACGCACGGCGTCGGCTTTGTCGGTTTTTTCCCAGCTAAAACTGTCTTCGGTACGACCAAAGTGACCATAGGCCGCAGTCGGCAGATAAATCGGTTTCAACAGACCCAATTGGGCAATCAGACCTTTAGGACGCATGTCAAAGTGTTCACGGACAATCGCTTCCAGACGGTCTTCTTCGATACGGCCGGTGCCAAAGGTTTCAATAGTGACTGAAGTCGGCTCAGCGACACCAATCGCATAAGACACTTGAATCTCACAGCGTTCCGCCAGACCTGCAGCAACGATGTTTTTGGCCACATAACGCGCCATATAAGCAGCAGAACGGTCTACTTTAGAAGGATCTTTACCAGAGAACGCACCACCACCATGACGAGCCATACCGCCGTATGAATCTACTATGATTTTACGGCCTGTCAAACCGCAATCGCCTACCGGACCGCCAATAATGAACTGACCGGTTGGGTTGATGAAGTATTTAGTGTCTTTATGCAGCCATTCTTTTGGCAAGGTTGGCAGGATAATTTCATCCATGACCGCTTCTTCCAGTTCTTTACCACCGATTTCTGGAGAATGCTGCGTAGACAAGACCACGGCGTCGATTGCCACTGGCTTACTGTTTTCGTAACGAAAAGTGACCTGACTTTTCGCGTCAGGACGTAACCAAGGCAGGGTTTTATTTTTACGCACCTGCGCTTGTCTTTCAACCAAGCGGTGAGCGTAGGTAATCGGCGCTGGCATTAAGACATCGGTTTCGTTGCTGGCGTAGCCAAACATCAAGCCTTGGTCGCCGGCACCTTGTTCATGGTTATCCGACTCATCCACACCCATGGCAATATCTGCTGATTGTTTACCAATTGCATTGATCACCGCACAGGTATTGCCATCAAAGCCGATATCCCCGTGGTTATAGCCAATCTCGTTGACGACATGACGCACCAAAGATTCAGTGTCAATCACAGCATTCGTAGTAATTTCCCCCGCCAATACGACCATACCAGTTTTAACCAAGGTCTCGCAGGCAATCCGTGACTTAGGATCCTGCGCCAACAGCGCATCCACAATAGCGTCAGAAATCTGGTCAGCCACTTTATCCGGGTGGCCTTCAGAAACGGATTCGGAGGTAAAGAGATAGTTTTTGTTCACGGAGCTTACCCTCATGACAATGCTTAAAAAAAAAGGCCGATACTACGACCTTGGTAAAATGGTGGGCCCTGTAGGACTTGAACCTACGACCTGCCGATTATGAGTCGGAAGCTCTAACCAACTGAGCTAAGGGCCCCTGATACTAACTTAAACTTATTCACCGTCCAAGAAACAACGTAATTGTTCTGAGCGCGAAGGATGTCGTAATTTTCTTAACGCTTTAGCTTCAATCTGACGAATCCGTTCACGGGTTACATCAAATTGTTTACCCACCTCTTCCAGTGTATGGTCGGTGTTCATATTGATACCAAAACGCATCCGTAACACTTTCGCTTCTCTCGCGGTCAAACCTGCCAACACATTCTGAGTTGACTCGCGCAAGCCCGCAATTGTAGCAGATTCAACCGGCGATAACATTTTCGAGTCTTCAATAAAATCACCCAGATGCGAATCTTCATCATCCCCTATGGGCGTTTCCATGGAGATGGGTTCTTTGGCAATTTTTAAAACCTTACGAATTTTATCTTCTGGCATTTCCATACGTTCTGCCAGTTCTTCCGGCGTCGCTTCGCGCCCCAGTTCTTGCAGAATTTGACGAGAAACTCTGTTCAGTTTGTTGATCGTGTCGGTGGCCTTCAGCCCCGCCCGGTAGATTCGTATCTGACCATCGAGGCTCGCCTTCGCGCCGGCCGCGCCGTGGTTTTCCAGCGCGAGGCGCCAGGCGAGCTTCTTCACGTGGGCGTTGGGGCTGGTCTCGATCGCGCGCACGAGGCCCGGCAGGTCACGGCGGTCGAGCGCCGGCGCCGCGAGTTTCCGCGCCTCCTTGTGCTGCACGCGCCAGATGCGGGAGAAATAATGGTCGCGATCCGGGCGCACCGCGGCGTTGGCGGGACCGTGGACCGGGCCGCGGGTGTCGTTGTGGATCACCGCCTGGTTGTAGAAATCGATCACGTAGAGCGCGCCGTCGGGCCCGATGCGGGTTTCAATCGGGCGGAACCACAGGTCGCGGCTGCGCATGAACTCCGTCTGCTCGCGGCCTGTCTCGCGGCTCACGTCGTAGCTCACGCCGTCGCGCCGCACGAACTGGTGGTGCACGATGTTGAGCGTCGGCTCGCCGGTGAAGTAGCTGTAGTTCCAACGCGCCGGCC
>RFQK01000103.1 GCA_009925045.1 Methylococcaceae bacterium | reverse complement strand
ATATTTTAACGTTGGCAAAATCGAGCAAGATCAGTTGCTGGATTATGCACGTCGAAAAGGACTGCAGCGTGAAGTAGCAGAGCGCTGGCTAGCCGCCCATTTGCATCACTAAATGCAGAAGCCTATGTCCAAACTGTTACTCATAGGCACTGAAGCTTGCCATTTGTGTGAAGAAGCGGAAATGCTTTTACAGCACGCCGGACTAAGCTTTAGCAGCATCGATATTATTGATGATGACAGTTTACAACAGCAATATGGCTTATTGATTCCCGTGCTTCTGCATGACGCAAGCCAGAAAACGCTGAACTGGCCTTTTAATTTGGAACAGCTGAACGACTTCTTACAAGACATTGATTTATAATTCTGGCCACATTTTGAGCCGTGACTACTATGAGCGACACACCTGATATTCTGAAAAAAATTCTCGCCACCAAACAAGAAGAAGTGGCGCGCCGTAAACCGAATCTACCTCTAAGTCTGCTGGAAGAACTGGCCGGTGCGGTGCCTGGCCCTCGTGGGTTTTACCAGTCATTACTGAGCAAAGCGAATAGTGGGAAACCCGCCATCATCGCAGAAATCAAAAAAGCTTCGCCCAGCCAAGGCGTGATTCGGGAAAACTTTTACCCGGTTGAAATCGCTCAGGACTATGCCATGAATGGCGCCACCTGCTTGTCGGTTTTAACCGATAAATTATATTTCCAAGGTTCTGAGGCTTATCTGCAGAGCGTACGGGAAAAATGTCCTCTGCCGGTCATTCGCAAAGATTTTATGATCGACCCATATCAAATTCATGAATCACGCGCTTTGGGTGCTGACTGTGTGTTATTGATTGCCGCGGCCCTGGACGATACTATGCTGAAAGAATTGGCCGACACCGCAACCGCTTTAGGCATGGACGTGTTAGTCGAAGTTCATGATGCCGAAGAATTGCAACGTGCACTGCAGCTAGACACGCCTATGATAGGCATCAATAATCGCAATTTGCGCAGTTTTGAAGTGTCTTTGCAAACCACTCTGGAACTCAAAAACAGCCTCCCTGATGACAGATTGATTGTGACTGAGAGCGGTATTCATACGCCAGAAGACGTTCAATTGATGCTAGATGCCGGTATCTTTAGCTTTTTAGTTGGCGAAGCCTTTATGCGCGCCCCTTCCCCTGGGCGCAAAATGCGGGAATTATTTTTCCCACGTTAATGCAGTATGTTCGGCCAGGACCCTATCATTATCCGTCACCCACGCCAATTGACCGTTGAGTGGGCACGGAAAGTTCTTGCTCAACACCTTACAGATATTCAGGTTGCCAGTATCATTATCCAAAACATTGAGAAGAAAACGGCGGACAAGCCGGGGTCGCAGGACAGGCCTTAAACCTAGAACAAGCCAAGGCCGTGATCAAAAATCTGGCACAATTGCACGCCCGATTCTGGAATAAGGATCTAGATAACGAGCATCTGCGCCGACTAAAAGGCCCAACCCGTCAACTGGAAGACGTCTTAGGCAGTCTGCTTGCGGTACCGCTAATGCGATTAGCACTAAAAAAAGCACCTCACTTATTGTCAGATGAATGTGCCAAAGGTGCTTTGGAATATGCGCGTCATCGCAAATCGATCATGGCTCTTCTCAACCAAGGCCCTCTGACTTTAATTCATCGAGATTGTCATCCGGGTAATTTTTTCTGGCAAAACGACCAGCCGGGATTTTTAGACTGGCAACTCGTCAGAATCGGTGAGGGTATGGCAGATGTCGCCTATTTTATGGCCACCTCTTTATCCAGTGAACTTCGCCAAGAAGCTGAATCCGCTTGTCTTGAACTCTACCGCCAAGAACTTGAGACCGCCGGAATTGATGTGGATTACGAAACCTTAAGCGAGCGTTATCGCTTGCATTTAAGCTACCCTTTCGAGGCGATGTTGCTCACCCTGGCCATAGGCGGACTCATGGATAAACGGGGAAATGAGATCATGATACAGCGTGCTGCTCAGGCAGTCGCCGATCATCAGGTATTTGAACGTTTGCGGGATCAGAATTACGGCATCACTCTGTCTTGAGCAATGCCGTATTTAACTTATTTTTTGTTCATGAAGAAGTAAACAAACTGACACTTCAGAACCATGCGTGAGCCTTCTTTCTCAATTGCGGTACAGCTTTCCATTTTTGGACGACCGGATGCAATCTGCTTGTTTAATTTGCCGTTTTCGACGTTGTAATTCAAAACCGCACGCATCTGATTGATACGGGCATTTTTGTCGTTATCTTCTGCGGTGCCTTCCATGGTGCCATCGGCTCGGAAATCCCAAGTTGCATTGGAAGGACGGGATTTACCGCCGCTGGCATCCGCAGCTTCTTTTTCAATTTTCCAAACACCCAACAAATCCGCTTGAGTCAGAGGAACATCGGCCAGCGTATTAAACGATGCCGAAAGCAGAACGCTAGCGATCAGAATAGGTAATTTCATGGAAATCTCACTTTTTTAGATAAAGGAGGCTGCAATTGTAACACAGCGTTTCTTATCGATTGACAATGCCAAGTGCTTAAGCCAGTTCACTACCTCGTTCACCACTACTAATACGTCCACCTTCCAGTGCTGGAAGCACGTAAACCTTTCCGTCACCATGCTTACCGGTGTGAGCAACACGCATCACCGTATTAAATATCACATCCACCATGTCATCCGTCACAAATATCTCGACCCGCTTTTTTGGCAGAAAGGGTTTGTACTCCTGACTGTGCTCAGTACATTCACGACCAAAGCCTTCGCAATCAATGACCGTCATACCGGGAAATCCTGGAATTTCCATTAAATGCATGGTCAACTGGCTGAGCTTATGCGGTTGAATATAGGCGCGAATTTCTTTCATGATTTTCCTTTAAGGCTCATCAGCCTCGGCAAAATACCGATACAACGCGGGTAATATCGTCAATGTCAATAAAGTAGCGGTAATTAAACCGCCAATAATGACAACTGCGAAGGGTTTCGCTGTTTCCGAACCCACACTCGTCGACAATGCGGCCGGAAACAAACCCAGCATGGCCATTAAAGCAGTCATTACAACTGGACGCAATCGGCTAACTGATCCGTTGACAATTGCATCGTGCAAACATTGCCCTTCTCTGCGCAATTTATTGAAATTCGAAACAAGTATCACCCCGTTTTGCACCGCAATCCCGAATAAGGCGATAAAACCAACGGCTGCCGAGACACTTAGGTTTATTCCCGTGATTAACAAAATCAACAAGCCCCCAATCAAGGCAAAGGGTACATTCATAACGATCAGGAGGGCATTTTTCACCGACATAAACGCCCAGAACAATAAGACAAAAATCAGCCCCAAACTGATAGGCACAATCACCGCCAAGCGTTTCATTGCTCGTTGCTGATTTTCAAACTGACCACTCCACACCACTCGATAGCCGGGTGGCAAATCAAGCTCTGCTTGCACGCGTTGTTGAGCCTCAGCCACGAAACTCCCCTGATCGCGGTCAATCAAATTACATTTGATCGCAATTCGGCGCATATTATCCTCACGACTAATTCGAGAGGCGCCTTGATTAACTTTAATATCGGCGAGTTCCGATAATGGCAATAATTGTCCGTCCAAAGCAGGCACGGTTAAATTTTCCAGTGCTGCCACCGAATCGCGCGCTGCTTCCTCGTAACGCAAACTAATATCAAAGCGACGCTCTCCTTCCAGAAATTGCGAGGCCTGCATACCGCCCATACCAATTTCCATGACACGTTCCACATCGCTAACATTAATACCATAGCGGGAGACCTTACTCCGATCAATATCGACAATCACCTGCGCCAAACCTGCTTGCTGTTCAGCAGCAACATCGGTAGCACCTTTTATTGAAGCCATGATATGAGTGATCTGATTCGCTTTAGTTTGCAAAACGGCTAGATCATCACCAAACACTTTGACAGCAATTTCACCTTTCACACCGGAAATCGCTTCTTCCACGTTATCTTGAATAACTTGCGAGAAATTGGTCAAAATTCCCGGAAATCTGGCCAAGCGTTTATCCATCGCCTGAACTAATTCATCTTTGCGGTGATAACGCCAAACCTCTTTGGGTTTTAAATCAATTAACACTTCCAGATTATTAAACCCTTTGGGATCGGTACCGTCCTCTGGACGTCCCAATTGAGTCAAAATAGTTTTGGCTTCAGAAAAGTTTTCCAGTTCAGCTCTAACCTGTTGCTCAAGATCTTTCGCTGTAGTCAATGAAACCGGTGTGGGCAAGGTAATGGTTAACCAGATATTGCCTTCATCCAACTTGGGCATAAATTCAGTACCAATCAACTTGACTGAACCCAGACTCAACAACAAAGCCGAAACGGCACCGATAAAAACCGCCCGGGCATGCTTTAAGACCCATTCCAAAATGAGTCGATAATGTCTTTCCATCGCATCCACCAGAGGATTATGGCGTTCTGCGATTTTCGGGCCCAGTAAATACGTCAGCATGGCAGGCACAAAAGTCAGACTAAATAGCATTGAAGCAAGCAAAGCAAAACTCAGGGTGTAAGCCATGGGAGAAAAGATTTTTGCCTCAACCCGCTGAAAAGTAAAAATTGGTAAAAAAGCGATAATGATGATGGCCTTAGAAAACAGAATCGGCCGACCCATTTCGGTGGTCGTGCTCAATAAAGACTGTCGCAAGTGACGACTATCGGCATTGTGCTGCAGATCCAATGTAATCTGCACCATCACAGCCTCTACCAACACGACTGCACTATCGACAATAATTCCAAAATCAATGGCGCCCAAAGAAATCAGATTGGCCGATATTCCCCCCAGATCAACCAAAATAAAGGCGAACAGTAAAGACAAGGGTATGATCAAAGTGACCAGAAACGCAGCCAGAAAACGCTGTAAAAACACCAGTAAGATAATCATGATCAGAACCGCACCTTCGATCATATTATGCTCTACGGTATGAATCGTATGTCCGACTAATTCGGTGCGGTCATAGAATGGGGTGATCTTGACCCCGGGTGGTAACCCAAAGTTATTGAGCTCTTCGATTTTTTCTTTGACACCGGCCAGAACATTGACAGCATCCCGACCTTTAATTAACAGCACGATACCTTCGACCACATCATCACGCTGATTCATCGCCACGATGCCCGTGCGAGGCTGTGGACCGACGCTGATGCTGGCAACATCTTTGATTCTGACCGGTACGCCGTCATAACTGGTGACGACGATTTCACCAATTTCATCGGCCGTTTTTAATAAGCCTACCCCGCGAACGACTAAAGCCTCATCACCATGTTCAATATAGCCGCCACCGGTATTGGTATTGTTAGCAGCGATCGCATCAAAGACCTGATTGAGACTGACTCGATAATTTTTCAGGCGATCCGGTTTAACCGAAACTTTATATTCTTTAACGCCTCCACCGTAAGAAACGACATCAGCAACCCCTTGCACCGCGCGGATTCGTGGCTCAATCACCCAATCCTGGAGTGCCCGCTGTTCTACTAAAGGCAAGTGCTTGGCGTCGACGCTGTAACGTAAGATTTCACCGACACCGGTTGATAAAGGACCTAATTGCGGGCGGAGATCTCGAGGGATATCGGCATTTTGTAAACGCTCTAAAACTTGCTGTCTGGAAAAATAATCTTCGGCATTATCATCAAAGGTTAGGGTAACCACTGACAATCCAAAAATAGAGACTGAACGCATGTTGATGAGATGCGGCAAACCATTCATCACGCGCTCAATCGGCAAAGAAATTTGCTTCTCAACCTCTTCCGGCGCCTGTCCAGGATATTGGGTTACGACCTGCACAAATACGTTCTGAACATCCGGGAAAGCCTGTACCGGTAAATGTTCAAAAGCGATAATGCCGGACACTGCGATACTGATGGTCATCGCGATGACCA
>RFQK01000102.1 GCA_009925045.1 Methylococcaceae bacterium | reverse complement strand
ATCATCAGGCAGGGGCGGCAGTTGGTCGCTGAGACTGGCTGAGGTGGCATTCAGAACCACATCAAACTGCAAGCCGACCAATTGCTCAAAAGACAGCGCCTGCAGTGTACCGTGCCCGGCAAAGTCCGCTACCAAGGCTTCGGCTTTGGCTAAGGTTCGATTGGCAATCGACACCGAGCGAGGCCGACATTCCAAGATTGGCAGAATAATGCCGCGACTGGCACCACCTGCCCCTAAAATCAAAATGCTTTGCTCGGCGAGTTCAACCTGATGCTGACGCAAATCATTGACTAGACCAATCCCATCGGTATTGTCTCCCAACAAACGGCCATCGGCTTGCAGTGCCAAGGTATTAACAGCCTTAGCCAGACGCGCCCGTTCGGTCAATTGATTGGGCTGTTCAGCCACCAGTTGCCAGGCCAGTTCCTTTAGTGGAACCGTACAATTAAGGCCTTTACCACCCTCGGCAAAGAACTTAGCGACGGCCTGCTTAAATGTATCAGCGGGCACCTGCTGGGCTTTATAGACCAGATCCTGCTGGGTTTGCTCGGCAAACAGCGTATGGATGCGTGGTGATTTACTGTGGCTGATAGGATCGCCGAAAACAGCGTATTGATCACTCATCAGGATTTAAGCCATTGTGCGGCGGCTTTAGCATAATAGGTCAGAATCGCATCGCAGCCTGCCCGTTTAAATGCCAGCAAAGACTCTAGTACCACGGCTTTTTCGTCTAACCAGCCATTCATACTGGCGGCTTTGAGCATGGCATATTCGCCACTGACTTGATAAGCCATGGTCGGCACACCGAACTGATCTTTGGCACGACGAATAATGTCCAAATAGGGCATGCCGGGTTTAACCATAATCATGTCTGCGCCTTCCTGAAGATCCAGAGCAATCTCGCGCAATGCTTCGTCAGAATTAGCCGGATCCATCTGATAACTGTACTTATTGCCACTGCCCAAATTGCCTGAGGAACCCACCGCATCCCGAAAGGGTCCGTAAAAACTGGAGGCGTACTTAGCCGAATACGCCAGAATGCGAGTATTGCGATGTCCTTCTGCCTCCAAAGCACCGCGGATGGCCGCGATACGACCGTCCATCATGTCAGACGGTGCCACCACGTCGGCCCCAGCCTCAGCATGAGACAAGGCTTGTTTACACAATACTTCAACCGTTTCATCGTTAATCACATACCCCTGATCATTCAGTAAACCGTCCTGACCATGCGTGGTAAATGGATCTAAAGCCACATCGGTTATGACACCCAGTTCAGGAAAATGCGATTTCAATTCACGCACTGCGCGTTGAGCCAGACCTTCCGGGTTAAAAGCTTCTTCAGCGCCTAAGGATTTAGCCTTAGGGTCAATCACCGGAAACAATGCAATTGCCGGCACCCCCAGACTGAGTAAAGTTTCCGCTTCTTTGATTAATAAATCCAAGGACAGGCGACTCACGCCCGGCATAGAACTAACAGTTTGTTGCTGTTTATTACCCTCGATGACAAACAAGGGACAAATTAAGTCATCAGCAGATAAATGATTTTCACGCATTAAACGTCTTGAAAAATCCTGATAACGCATACGGCGCATCCGATTTAAAGGGAATTGACTGCTATCCATAGATTTACTTTGATGGCTGTTGAAATTGAATAATCGCTCAGGAATTCCTGCAAAAACAAATTATCGTGGCAAAATGCGCAGCGATGAAGGATGGTATTCTACGAAACGCTCACAAAATGTGTAGTTTTGTTTATGGACTCCTAGCCTGTCTGATCGAGAAATTGTGGGATTGATATCATGGGTATTGGAATATTTGCTATGATTGCCCGTGTTTCGTATTTGGTCATTATTATTAAAACAAGCCTAACATTATGAATAAAAAGAAAATTGTTATTTTCGGCGCCTGTCTTGCGGTGTTATTGGCATTACAGATTAAATTTATCCAACCTTTGCTGTTCAAAGTAGCTGCATCCGATTTATTTTTAGTCGAAAGCAAAGATGAAGCCAATGCCATGGCTATCAGCAATGACATGACAGCTTTGGCTTATGGTCATTGCAATAACTACATTAAAAATGAACTCGGCGAAGAAAAATCGGTTTCATTCACTGGTCAAGCGACCAATGCTTGGAGCTTGGGCAATTATGAATACATTGTTAACGCTGATGTCGAAATTTCCGGCAAAGATTCCCCCGGTGCCATTCAGCACTATGTCTGCCGCATTCAATATTCGGAAGGCGACGATTTAAGCGGTGTTTCTAACTTTGACAACTGGAATGTTGTTGGCTTGACGGGTATCGAATAAGTTTTCCAATCAATACCCGGTAACCTCGGTTTACACCGTAAATCGAGGTTACAAATAATTTTTTGAATTTCTGCTGTTACGAAAAACCAAAGGTTTTTCATCAACATGCTCAGCCGAAACAGCAGCTGAGGCAATGACTGCATCGACCCGATCCCGATGGGGTGATTTACTGCATACAGGATCCGTACTGGCCGCGTCAGCATTAAACAAAAATGCCTGACAACGACAACCGCCAAAATCCTTGTGTTTCTCATCACAACTGCGACAAGGTTCTTGCATCCATTCGGTGCCACGAAAGAAATTAAAAGCTTTGGACTCATTCCAAATAGCCTCTATGCTGTAGTCCTTAACGTTTGGACAGTCTAAACCGGGTAACTCCCGGGCCGAATGACAAGGCAGAGCCGTCCCGTCCGGAGCAATAGTCAAAAACGTAGTTCCCCAGCCATTCATACAGGCTTTAGGCCTGTCTTCGTAGTAATCAGGCACTACATAATAAATTTTCATTTTATTGCCGACCTTTTCCTTATAGGCCTGAGCAATTTTTTCAGCTTCCACAAACTGTTCCCGAGTAGGCAACAACTGATCCCGATTGACGTGAGCCCAACCGTAATACTGAGTATTGGCCAGTTCCAGATAATCAGCCCCTAGTGTTTCGGCCATTGCCAGAATCTCTGGCATTTGATGAATGTTCTGTCGATGCAGAACCACACACAGCACCATAGGATAACCATGCTGTTTAACCCATTGTGCCACTTGCAATTTATGCGCATAACTTTCGGTGCCGGCCAGATGGTCACTTAAGTCAGCACTACTGGCCTGGATGCTAACTTGAATATGATCCAGACCAGCATTTTTAAGCTCCAGAATTTTTTCCTCGCTTAAACCATATCCTGAGGTAATCAGATTGGAGTAATAGCCCAATTCACGAGCATAAGCCACCAACTCTGGCAAATCCTGACGCGTCAGCGGCTCACCGCCGGAAAAACCTAACTGGACCGCGCCCATTTTGCGCGCCTGACTTAAAACCCGTTTCCAGTCTTCCGTACTCAGTTCTTGCGGATAGCGGGCATAGTCCAGAGGATTCGAGCAATAAGGACATTGCAAGGGGCATTTATAGCTCAGCTCCGCCAGCAACCAGCGCGGCGGGGTAATATTAGGCGTATTGGATCCAGCCATTTTGCAAGGCTACCTTTAAAAATTGGGAAATATCCGCTTCTAAGCCACTGGTGGCAAATTTGGCTTCCAGTTCAGTCACTATGGCTGACAGGTTGTTTGAGCCGTCACACAGTTTCAGAATTTCGGCGGAACTTTGATTTAACTCCACCATGCCTTCCGGATAGAGAATCACAAACTTTTGTTGTGCTTCTTCCCATTGCAAACGGTAGCCCGGCGAGAATTTCAGGATTTGTTCAGCATTCATCATGATTCAACATTGAAATACGGAGGCATTTCTGCCACATAGGCTAAATACATGGCGTCGGCCATGCTCCATAACACATCGAGTTTAAATTTAAGGATATCGAGCATGCGCTCCTGTTGCTCACGGGTTTTATACCATTCCAGCGTCAGTTCCAAGCCATGTTCAACATCACGACGCGCTTCGGTCAGACGTTTACGAAAATAGGCATAGCCCTCTGGCTCAACCCAAGGGTAAACATCCGGCCAATTATCTAGGCGTTGCTGATGGATTTTGGGGGCAAATAATTCGGTCAGAGAAGAACTGGCCGCCTCATGCCACTCTGCACGACGGGCAAAGTTGACATAGGCATCTACCGCAAAACGCACACCGGGCAGCACATGCTGCAAAGAAGTCAGTTCTTCGCGACTTAGACCCACGGCAATCCCCAACTGAACCCAGGCCTCAATACCGCCCGTATCGCCGGGGTGGCCATCATGATCCAGAATGCGCTGTACCCATTTAGCTCGCGTTTCACGATCCGGACAATTCGCCATGATATTGGCGTCTTTAATCGGAATCATGACCTGATAATAAAAGCGATTCGCCACCCAGCCTTGTAATTGCGCTTTGGTCAGCTTGCCCTCATTCATCAGTACATGCATAGGGTGATGAATGTGATAGTACTTTTCCATACCGCGCAATTTGGCTTCAAATTCTTCGCGGCTCCAGGGTTTATTGTCACAACAGCTCATGGCGCTACCTTATAAGTCAATTTCCAAACCATCGTAAGCCACTTCAATGCCTGCGGCATCCAGAATCTTACGCTCAGGTGAATCTTCGTCCAGAATCGGATTGGTATTATTGATGTGAATCAGAATCTTGCGAGCTTGTGGCACTCCCGCCAATACTTCAATCATGCCGCCTTCTCCAGATTGCGGTAAATGACCAATTTCTCGGGCGCGTTTGACACTGATTTGTTGCTGACACATCTCATCATCAGTCCAGAAGGTACCATCGACCATCAAACAGTCTACTGTTTGCATGGCGGCAAACACATGCGGCTCAATTTCACCTAAGCCTGGCGAGTAGTAGAGCTTCTTACCCGTTGAAATCTGCTCAATGATGACGCCGATATTATCGCCGTCATGCGGATCATGTCGATGCGGCGAATACGGTGGCGCCTTGCTTTTTAGGGCATGGGCATAGATACGAATATCCTCAATACCCGGAATCGTGAACGGCGTTTCATCACAAGGAATTGGATGGTGATTGACTGTGCAATAGTCTTTCAGCATCGTAAACAATGGAAAGCCGCTGCTTAAATCTTGTTTCACCATCTCGGTGCAATACACCTCGAGGGGTTTGCCTTCGCGTAACATCAACATGCCAGTGGTGTGATCGATCTGACTGTCAATCAGCAGAATAGCCTTGATCCCGGTATCTCGAATCCCCTCTTTAGGCTGAATAGCCGGAAAAGCTTCAAGCTGGGCACGTATATCCGGTGAAGTATTAAACAACAACCAGTTGCGATTATCCGTGCTGATGGCTATCGATGATTGGGTGCGGGCTTTGCCATTCAACTCACCACTTCGCAAACGACGACAGTTATCACAGTTACAGTTCCATTGTGGAAAACCACCACCGGCTCCGGCACCAAGTACTCTTATTTTCATGTGTGTTCAGGCTTAAATTGCAGAGGGCCGAATGATACGGGAATAAAAAACTGCAGGCAAAAAAAAGGGGCATATTCGATGCCCCTTTTTGCTCTCAACCGAAAAAATTAACGGTTGTAGATGTACATGGTGACTTCAAAGCCAAAACGCATGTCGTTATATGCTGGTGTTTCCCATTTCATTATCATACCCTCCAGAGGTTTTTTGTTGTAGCTTATTTGATCAAAAAAAGCATTCGAAGTATACGATGAAGTTTTTGATTGTGCAACAAAGCTACGATGCACCCCAAAACAAAACCGTATACAGCATTCGGCACAGCGACCTGCTGTCCTTTATAATACCGTGACTAAGCAAGGACAGGGCAAATGAATTCTGAAATAACATGCTTTCTGGTAGGAGGTGCGGTTCGTGACCGTTTACTCGGATACCCAGTCAGCGAACACGACTGGGTAGTGATTGGTGAAACCAGTGAGAGCATGTTAGCCCGTGGCTTTCGACCGGTCGGCAAAGATTTTCCGGTCTTCCTGCATCCG
>RFQK01000101.1 GCA_009925045.1 Methylococcaceae bacterium | reverse complement strand
TGGAAAATGCCCCCGCGAATGCTAAAGACATAATTGATGCATTGCGAAGCGCCACCAAAGATAAAAATGCCAAAGCTGTTATTCTGAATATCAATTCGCCGGGCGGTAGCCCTGTGCAAGCAGCTTATGTGTATGACGAAATCAAACGACTCAAGCAACTACACCCGGATTTACCCATTTATGCCGTAGTCGGCGACATCTGCGCCTCAGGTGGTTATTTTATCGCCGCTGCCAGCGATAAAATTTTTGTTAACCCCGCCAGTTTAATTGGCTCCATCGGTGTGGTTATGAACGGCTTTGGCTTTACTCAGACCATGGATAAGCTGGGCGTAGAGCGTCGCTTACTGACAGCTGGCGAACATAAAGCCATGCTTGATCCTTTCTCTGCGGTAAAGCCTCAAGAGACTCAGCATATGCAAGGCTTACTGAATCAGGTTCACCAACAGTTTATTGATGCTGTTCGAGCCGGTCGTGGGGATCGTTTAAAAGACACCCCCGCTAATCAGTTATTTTCAGGCTTAGTCTGGACGGGCAGTGAAAGCATCAACATTGGCATTGCCGATGCCATAGGCAATGTAGATTCTGTCAGTCGCGACGAATTCGGTACTGAGAACACGGTCGACTTCACACCTAAAGAACATATTTTGGATCGTTTGGCTGGCAAACTTGGCACCTCGTTTGGCCATGCGATTGGCAGTCGCTTATTGCTTGATTTACATTGATTATCATCACTATGCTTTAACAGGGCTTGCCTTATCAGACCTATTTGGTGATAATGCTCGCTCTTCGGCGCTCGCGCTGATTCATTATGGTTACTGTGTCGGTCCTCTCGCAACGATACGCTGTAAACCCCGCCAGGTCCGGAAGGAAGCAACGGTAGCAGTTTTGTCGTGTGCCGGGATGTGGCTGGCATGGTAACCGCCCACTTACAATTTCTGCGGTGCTAATGGCCTATCAGGTACTTGCCAGAAAATGGCGACCCAGTAATTTTACTCAGCTCGTTGGCCAAGAACACGTCAGCCAATCCCTGATTCATGCCTTGCAGCATGACAGACTGCATCATGCCTATTTATTCACAGGCACTCGCGGCGTTGGTAAAACCACGATCGCCCGCATTCTGGCCAAAGCCATCAATTGCGAAAACCTGCAAAATTTTAATCCCTGTGGCCAATGTCAGGTTTGCTTGGATTTTGATCAAGGTCGCTTCATGGATTTAATTGAAGTCGATGCCGCCTCCCGAACCAAAGTCGAAGATACCCGTGACTTATTGGATAACGTGCAATACGCCCCCCATCAGGGTCGTTACAAGGTCTATCTGATTGATGAAGTACATATGTTATCGGGTCATAGCTTTAACGCCTTGTTAAAGACCCTGGAAGAGCCCCCCGCGCATGTTAAATTTTTATTAGCGACCACAGATCCCCATAAAATTCCGGTAACCGTGCTATCACGCTGCCTGCAATTTAATCTGAAACGCTTGCAACCCAGTCAGATTCAGCAACAACTGCAACATATACTGCAAACCGAAACGATTGAGTTTCAGGATCAAGCACTAAGACTTTTGGCGCGCGCTGCCGACGGCAGTTTACGGGATGCCCTGAGTCTTTTAGATCAGGCGATCGTTTTTGGTAGTGGCGCCGTCCACTTGGATGCAGTGACCGGCATGCTCGGCACTGTGGCTCAACAACCGGTCCTTGACCTGATGCAAGCTCTGGTTGCTCAGGATATCGCTGAACTACTCACGCTAGTGACTAAACTGGATGAATTCAGTCCCGACTATGCAGATTTACTGCAACATTTGCTCCGCCTACTGCATAGAATTGCAATTTTTCAGCTTAGCCAAACGAGTGTCGACAGTGAATTTGATCAGGAACGCCTGGAACAATTCGCCCAACAATTAAGCGCAGAAGATATTCAGTTGTATTATCAAATTGCGCTAATCGGTTCTCGTGATTTGGCTCTGGCGCCTGACCCCCGCAGCGGCTTTGAGGCAAACACTGATTAAGTCATTAAATTTAATGGGCCGAACTCGGGAATTGGCTAATAATTGTGTTCTCGACAGCCTGGACCATCAGCATTGTCGTTTACTGCTCGACCCAAGTTTTCAACAAGTTGGGACCCGTTCGGAAGACAATCTGAGAGCCGCATTGAATGATTATTTTGGCAGACCCATAAAGCTACAAATCATTAGCCAGTCAACCGAAAAAATGACGCCGGCAGCGGAACAGCAACGTAGCAAAGAGAATCAACAATCTAATGCAGTCGAGAGCATTAACAACGACCCGACGATTCATCATCTAAAAGAACATTTCGCCGCCAGAATACTGCCTGGCAGCATAGAACCCAATCCACATCATTTAGCGGAGAAAGAATGAAAAACGCACTCGCCGGGTTTATGCAACAAGCCCAAAAAATGCAAGACAACTTCAAAAAGGTTCAACAAGAAATCGAGGGCATGGAAGTCACTGGTCAATCGGGTGGCGGCTTAGTCAGCATTGTAATGAACGGCAAACGTGAGGCAAAAAAGATCAATATTGACCCAAGCCTGTTAAGCGATGACAAAGACATGCTGGAAGATCTGGTGGCTGCTGCCATTAACGATGCAGTTCATAAAGTCAACAAAGCCAAAAAAGAAAGAATGGCGGAAGTAACCGCAGGCATCCCGCTGCCTCCTGGCATGCAAATGCCCTTTTAACGATGCAAAATCAGGGCTTACTCAAGGAACTGATACAAAGCCTGTGCTGTTTGCCGGGAATCGGCCAAAAGTCAGCACAACGGATGGCTTTTCATTTGCTGCAACGTAACCGTGAAGGTGGTCTGCAGTTAAGTCAGGTCATGAGTAAAGCTATGCAAGAAATTAGCTACTGCCAGGAATCGATGTACTTGAGCAACGTATGTTGCAAGGTGGACTCAAGGAACTGATTCTGGCCACTAACTCAACGGTCGAGAGCCAGGCAACAGCACACTTTATTGCGGAAATCGCCAATAAGCATCAAATACCCACAACACGCATCGCTCATGGCATCCCAATGGGCGGCGAACTGGAGTTTATTGACAGCGGAACACTGGCACACGCCTTTAAAGACAGACGCGCTTTATAAATTATGCGTATAAAAAAACCGCCCGAAGGCGGTTTTTTGACGAATAACCGGGTTTATAGCGGTGTTACGTTTTCAGCTTGTGGGCCTTTTTGACCTGATGTAACTTCCATAGTCACACGTTGGCCTTCTTTCAGAGTTTTACGGCCTGAACCGTTGATTGCGCTGAAATGTACGAATACATCTTTGCCGCCTTCTTGCTCGATGAAGCCGAAACCTTTTTCATCGTTAAACCATTTTACTTTGCCTTCTACTTGTACTGACATAAATCTCTCTTGCTAAAAAATACCATTGCTGGCGTGTTACAGTGGGTGTTGAATAAAGCAGGTAGTAGAAGACGTCCAAGCGGCAACGATTACCATCCTTAATCAAGGCCATTATACATAGCAATTAGCATTGGCCAAGAAAAAATAACTTTTATTATTTGCGCTTTTTAAGTGATTACAATAAACGCCCTGCCACTTTTAATAAAAACCAACACAACACATTGTTATTAAAAGGTTTTTAAAAATTGCAGCAGAGTTTTACAACAAAATAATTTAAGCCCTAAACATCCAATTCGTCAGCACTTAGCTTCTTACCCGGCAGATAACTGGGCGCTACACTGATCAAAATAGTTAATAAGGTGGCTAGATAGGGTACGGATTGCACTGCAAGTACCGCTATCCACAAGCGACCACTGGTATTATTAAAATGTTCAATGCCATGCATTGCCAAAATTCCCGCTATCAAGAGTGACAGGAGCAAAATTTCTTGCCAGATCACCAGCAAGCCTGCAATCAAAGGCCCTTGAGCTTCGTATTTAGGTGTACGCATAAATGGCTTACCTGAAGTCAGAAGCCCCTGCAAAGTACCCACTGCAACAGTATGGGTCAAAGACAGCCCCGCCAGGGCTGCGCCTAAGGCCTGAAACATACTGCAAGCCACCCTAGCCTTATACAGCCACAAACCACGCAGAACTTTAAAACAGAACAGCCCTATCGTTGGCAGTAAGAAAGCGCCCACCGGCAACTCGCTGTGAATAGGATCATTCACGATGAATGCGGTCAGAATCAAACTGGAAACGGTAAACAATAAGGCCAAAGCATCTGAGAACCAGGGCAACCAACCTGCCACAAAGTAATAGCGTTGCGCTGAAGTCAGAGAAGACTTCTTGTTCGGCAAGAAATGACGCCAATGCTTTTTAATAATCTGCATTGCCCCATATACCCAACGGAAACGCTGTGTCATGTAACCTGAAAACGTATCGGGCATTAAGCCGCGACCGAAGGATTCTTTACAATAAACTGAATCATATCCCGCCTCATAAAGACGCAGACCCAACTCACTGTCCTCACAAATACACCATTCACCCCAGGGCCCGACTTTGTCAAAAGCCGACTTTCTGACCATCGTCATAGTGCCATGCTGGATGATAGCGTTGTACTCATTACGCTGAACCATACCGATATTGAAAAACCCGGCATATTCCCAGTAACAAATCTCTTTGAACATACCCTGATGAGAATCCCGATAATCTTGTGGTGACTGCACAAAACCAACATTGTCGTTCTCAAAGTAAGGCACCATGGATTTTAGCCAGTCAGGCGACAAAATATAATCGCTATCGATCACAGCAATAATCTCAGCATCCTCAGCCGTATTCGTTAAGGCATAATTAATAGCGCCGGCCTTATAGCCTGGCCAATTATCCAAATGGAAAAAGCGGAATTTGGCACCCAGACGCAGACAGTCTTCTTGCACCGGTTGCCAGACGGCGGGATCCTTGGTGTTGTTATCCATCACCAAAACTTCATAACGCGGATAATCCAAAGCAGCCAGCGCATTCAGCGTCTTACGCACCATTTCAGGCGGCTCGTTGTGAATTGGCAAATGGATAGAGACCTTGGGGTATCTGAAATTTGCATCAGGCACTAAAGGTTTGAAGGTACGACGCCCTTTTCTGTGCCATAAGACCTCAGATAATTCCAGACTTTCAGTCAACAGCACCAAAATCGCCATCGCCTGCATCATGAGCAATATTGCCCAGAATAAAACCGAAAAACCGGTCTGATATTGTGAGGCCGCAATCGAAGCCGACCAGAACAACACCGACGCCGCTAAATTCGCGATAATGCCAAAGAAAAATTTACCCGCCAACTTAAGACTTTTGCGCGTAAATAGGAACACTGCCATCAAAATGACACTAAGTATTGCAGAACCTGTCGCCCAGTTTTGCCAGGTTGGATTAGCCAGTACATCGCCATCCATAGGGAATTTAGGCAGACGGTCGGCGTTAAACAAACCCCAATAAGCACCTGCAGTGCCCTCAATTTGAATTTTCCATGGCTGATCAAAGGCTTCAACCACGTAATAAATCAGTTTTTCTTCAGTGGCACGATTCAGGAACTGACGCAGAAATTTAGCTTGATTGCCTAAAGAAGCCGTCGCAGCGCGTTGAGGCGGACCATCAGATGGCCAGCCAACCTCTGCAATCACGATAGGCTTGTTGGGATATTGTTGCTGTAATTCGTAATAACGCTTAAAAACGTAATCAACCGCATTCAAGCCCTCGACACCCTCAGGCAAATCGACCGGAACCCCTTCCCAGTAAGGCAGAATGTGCACAGCGATGTAATCGACTTCATTGACTAAGGCTGGGTTAGAAGCCCAGATATCCCAAGTTTCAGCAGTACTGACCGGTTTGTTGGTACGTTTTTTGACGTCACGAATATAATTGATCAATTGTGCAGACTTTTCAGCCACACGCACTTTGATTTCGTCTTCAATTTTGGTTTTTAGATCCGCTTCAGACAATTGCCCAGCCGCTTCAG
>RFQK01000011.1 GCA_009925045.1 Methylococcaceae bacterium | reverse complement strand
CCGCTCAGCCAGCTCTCCAAGAGCTGACTATTATGACACAACAATAATTAAAATCTAGCATTTTTTCCTTTAATTCAGGATTTCCTACATTGATTCAACGTTCTTTACCTGTACTGGTTGTTGCTAATTCTGCAAGGATGTTAACTAAGCTATTGGTTGATAATGATTTTACTGTTATTGCAATTGACTGTTATGGCGATACGGACACTGAAGCCAACGCAATGGCTAATTTTTGTTTGGACCGATTAGAAGGGGTTTCTTTTAGACAACTGCTTATGGACATTCGTGATAAGTATGCAGTGCAGTACGTGTTCTATGGCAGTGGATTGGAATGTCACCCATTGAGTTTGCTGTTTTTAGAGCAACATTTCACTGTCGTCGGTAATAAGTCTGAACGGGTTATGAATTTGCAAAATAAACCCGCTTTTTTTCAGACACTGTTACGAAATGGCCTGCCATTCCCAAATGTTTCTTTCGACTCACCAAACCCCGATCAAAAAGGCCTATTCAAACCTTATAACGCTTTTGGTGGTATGGGTATCGTATTCGACTCTGCGCCGATTGCGCAGTCTCAGGAATTCTATTGGCAGGAATACATTGCTGGAGAGCCCTATTCAGTGACATTCTTAGCCAATGGTGACAGATACAAAATACTGGGTTTTAATCGGCAGCGCATACAGCAAATTAACGAACAGCCATTTGTGTTTTGTGGTCTGATTGCTCAAATCGAGTTATCGGCTCATCATCAACAACAACTCGCAAGCTATCTTGATGTTTTGCTCAAAAACTATTGTCTTGTTGGCCTATGTAGTCTCGATTTCATGATCAAAAATGAACAGATTTTTTTACTTGAAATCAATTCACGCATCCCGGCCAGCGCTCAACTTTACGACAGCCAGATAATCATTGGGCACTTAAATGCGTGCTTAAATGGAACTCTTCCAGAGATACTTCCAGTGTCAGAGAAAAAAGCTTTGCATATTGTTTATAGTGAAGAGGAACTTCAAATCCCTGTTGATGTGATCTGGCCAGACTGGGTGTTTGACAGGCCTTACCCAGCTTGCCAGATTAGTCAAAATCAACCGATATGCAGTATCATTATCGAATATAGCAGTTTGAACAATGTTGAGGCTTCCTTAAAACATTGTGAACATCTTGTAAAAAATCTTTTGTCATCAGGTTCGTAAAACATGCAATTCTCCGCCAGTGTAAATACTCTTAGCCAACCTTTAGTACAACAACTCATTGATCAAGCCGATAAGTTACGACTTCATGTCGAAACACTGGACAATGGCGCCACCATCATTGATGCCGGAATCAAAGCTCCGGGTGGATTAGAAGCTGGGCGCATCATTACTGAGATTTGTATGGGCGGGTTAGGGACCGCAACGCTTGGACACAGTAGCTATACTCAAAACTGGCCACTTTCCATCAATATTCATAGCTCGAATCCAGTACTCGCTTGCCTGGGGAGTCAATATGCAGGCTGGACCTTATCGCATGGCAAATATTATGCGCTCGGCTCTGGGCCAGCGCGTGCTTTGGCGACCAAAACCAAAGATGATGAAGTATTACCTGTAGAAGAACTCTATAAAGAACTGGGTTATCGGGATCAAGCCGAACAGGCGGTGATTGTGATTGAAAACGATGCTGTTCCGCCGATTGAAATTATTGAAAAAATTGCCGCATCATGCGGTATTTCTCCAACTGCACTGAGAGTAATAGTGACACCTACCAGTAGCCTGGCAGGGGGGGTTCAGGTGGTTGGGCGTGTTCTTGAAGTGGCTATGCATAAGGCACATGCTTTGCATTTCGCACTTGAAAATATTGTCGATGGTTCAGGCAGTGCGCCAATATGTCCTCCGCATCCCAACTTTGTGAAAGCCATGGGCAGAACCAATGATGCGATATTGTTTGCAGGCCAAGTACATTTATTTGTAAAAGGCAGTGATGATGATGCTGAACAATTAGCGCATCAACTGCCTAGTTCTACATCCAAAGACTATGGCAAACCCTTTGCTGACATATTCAAAGCCTACGAATATGACTTTTTCAAAATCGATGCAATGTTGTTTAGTCCGGCCAGTGTGATTGTGACTGCCGTAGAATCTGGTAAAAGCTTTCGCGCCGGACAATTAGATAATGCACTGCTAGATCAATCATTTGGTTTATAAGATCTTTTAGCTGAAGCGACATACTTTGTCACGCGTCGTTATTTTTACGGATGATCCTGGCTGGCACGGTAAACAGCTGGTACAAGGATTTGCAAAACATCAACTGGATAGCTGTTTTGTTTCGCTTACTGAATGCACAATTCAGATAGAAGAAACTGAATTTCCCTTATCCATTCCGGGGTTCGGCAATCAACTACCGATTGCTGCATTTGTGCGTGGAGTTCCGGGTGGCAGTTTAGAAGAAGTTGTATTTTATCTGGATGTTTTGCATATTCTTAAAGCACTCCATGTGCCTGTCTACAACGATGGTCGCGCCATTGAAACTAGCGTAGACAAAGGCATGACCAGTTTTTTATTACATCAGCAAGCTATCCCAACACCTGCCACCTGGATGTTACGTGATTATGATCATGCCGTGGCAATTGCTGAACGCGAACTCAATAATGGACAGCTTGTGATTAGCAAGCCTTTATTTGGTTCGCAAGGTGAGGGGATACGCAGACTTGAAAAATCGACCGACTTGATGTGGTTAACCAGTAGTCGCGGAATTTTTTATTTCCAGCGTTTTGTGGAATCACTTGGTGATGGATATTCTGACATTCGTGTCTTTGTTATCAATAACCAAGCAATAGCCGCTATGCGCAGGCGAGGCGTTTCTTGGCTTAATAATGTTGCGCGTGGGGCACGCTGCGAAAAAATCCAGATTACGGCGGCAATGGCCGATATCGCGGTCCGTGCGGTTAAAGCCTTATCAATGTCGTATGCTGGTGTGGATTTAATTGAAACGGCTCAAGACGAATACATCGTCATTGAGGTCAATAGTGTTCCGGCCTGGAAAGGTTTGCAATCAGTGACAGATTACAATATTGCTGACTGTCTGGTTCAAGATCTGATCACCAAGATAACCAATGAGTCTTAATCAAAGCCTGCAGGATCTTTATATTAGGGCATGTGAAATAGAGTTGCTTGCGTTCAAGCCTGGTAATGTCAGTATTTATAGTGAAGCTCACGATATGACTGCTCAGGACTTTAGAATCAGTGCAGCGGTGAGCGCGCCTTATCTCTGTGATGAGCATCTCTCATTGGGCGAAAAGATTTACCATGCGGTCAAAGCCACGCGAGCAGCTGTCGCATGCAATACTAACTTGGGCATTATTTTGTTATGCGCGCCACTGATACAGGCGTTTCAAAAACGAGAGCCACAGCAGAGCTTGCGAAGCTCCTTGCATAGGGTTTTAACGACCACAACGCATGCCGATTGCGATTGGGTGTATCAAGCAATACGCATTGCATCCCCTGGCGGTCTTGGTCAGGCAGAACATCAGGATGTTATGGCAGTTCCCGATGTAAGCTTGACGGAAGCTATGGCAATAGCCAGTGAAAAAGATTTAATTGCTAAACAATATGTAACAGACTTTAGAGAAATTTTTGATTTCACTGTTTTAGAGTATAATGCCATAAAGAATTTGAACCCTGATTTGGCGCATATTGCTGTATTGCTTTATACGGAGTTTCTGAAAAAACACCCCGACAGTCATATTCAGCGAAAGTATGGTCATGTTTATGACAATATCATCGCGGAAAAGATGTCAATCTTAGGTTTGCAGTTACAAGGCAGTCACTTTAAGCACCACCTGCATGACTTGATTGCATTGGATAAGTGGTTCAAAACGAATAAAATTAATCCAGGTACAACAGCCGATATGATTGTGGCTACGTTTGTCACTGTATTTCTTGAACAGCTGATCACAAATAGCTGAATGATTTTAGGTACACAATACCTGAAAATAAAATATGGACTAAGCGTCTATTTTTTCTTTAATTCTTATCTTAAGGGGATAAATTAAAATGGCAAAAATCACAAACTTGCGCGTTGGCGAATCATTGGTTGGCGAAGGCAACGAAATTGCACACATCGACTTGATCATTGGCCCACGTGGTTCAGCTGCTGAGTCTGCATTTGCTAACGCTTTAACAAACAACAAAGACGGTTTCTCTACTTTGTTGGCTGTTGTTGCGCCTAACCTGATGGTAAAACCTGCAACTATTTTGTTCAACAAAGTAACCATCAAAGGTGCAAAACAAGCTGTGCAAATGTTTGGCCCTGCTCAACGCGCTGTTGCTATGGCTGTTGCTGATTCAGTAGAAGACGGCACTATCCCTGCAGCAGAAGCTGATGATTTGTTCATCTCTGTTGGTGTATTCATTCACTGGTTGGCTGAAGACGATGCCAAAATTGAAGAATTCAACTATAAAGCTACTAAAGAAGCGATTGAGCGTGCTGTTGCTGGCTCACCAACTGCTGCTGAAGTTGTTGCTGCTAAAAAAGAAGCAAAACACCCATTTGCTACAAACAACGTTTAATTTTATATTTAACGTTAAAAGAAACCCCGGTTTACCGGGGTTTTTTTTGCCTATAGCCGATCAAAATTGATCTTATTGCGGTGTAAAGCACTGGCTAGTAATACACCAGCCACACCTGTTTCTTGAAGTTGATATAAATCATCGTTATTCCGGACCCCACCCGCAGCAAAAATCTGCTTGTCTGGATACCTTACAACAAATTCAGACAAGGTATCGAAATCCGGCCCGTTCTGACTCCCTACATAATCGAGATTCATGATCATAATCCGTTTCGGCCACAGCCTATGATGCTCAAACCAACTGGCCGGGCCTAGGAATTTACCCTGCATAAAATCAAGAGACAGAATCTGCTCATCTTTCATGGCCTGTATGTCTGATTCTTGCACTTCGCTTCCAAACACTGTTTTATAATTATCGGCGTTGTATAAAGTTTGAGTTTGTTGTTTACCATCATCTATCCAGAACTCCCGGTCTGCATGTTTCGCCAGAGTGGTGAGGATGAGTGAATGATGATCACCATGACCAGTAATAGCATTCAAATCAGCGATATAAAAAGTTTTGAACGAGAATAATTGCGTGAAAGCGTTTAATACACTTTCGATTGAACTTTCTTTAACGATGTTGGAATGTTGTTCTATAGGCTGATAGCTATCACGCTTTCCCGCTCTAGCATGAACCACATCACTATCTTTTAGATCTATAACAGGTATTAATTGAAACTCAGGGTCTAAGCGCATTGAAACTTTTAGTATTTGAATATATTTGTGGTGGCGGTTTTTATTCTAAGGAATTACCGGTCTCGCTTGCTATTGAAGGGCGCAAGATGTTGCAAGCCATTCTGGACGAACTCAAGCTTAACAAACAATTCCAAATTGTGCTGTTATTAGACCCTCGCTTCACAGATCTTGAGCTACCCAATAACTGCGCAGTCACATGGGTTGAGGATGCAAATTTTTGGCCTATTTTCGAGCAACAGCTGTCTGAATGTGATGCCGTCTTACCCATTGCACCAGAACAAGACGATTTGCTCAGCCAAATTGCTGCATGTGTGAAAGCCCATCATAAACAATTATGGCTGTCAGAGCCTGAAACAGTGCAGTTATGCACTCAAAAGTTACAAACCCTACAGGTTTTGGCTCAGGCAGGTCTTCCTGTTGTTGCAACCCAATGGTTAAATCACGCCAATGAATTAACATCAGGCCCTTGGGTCATCAAACCCAATGACAGTATGGGCTGTCAGGGGAGTATGATCACAGACAAGATAGACTTAATGACTTTGCAGCCGGGTAAAAATTTAATCGTCCAACCTTATATTGAAGGCGATTCCTTGAGTTTGAGCACTGTCTTTATCGATGGCACAGCTTATCTATTAAGTTGTAATCGTCAGCATATCCGTCAGCAGCAACAAGCGTTTTCACTGGCTGCTTGTACGATTAATATTCCACACCCACTTCGACGTCAGTTCGTGACTATGGTTGATCAGATTGCCGCCATCATGCCGGGTTTGTGGGGCTATATTGGCATTGATTTAATCGTCTCCCCAGAACAAGGCCCCCTGATCTTAGAGATTAACACTAGACTCACAACTTCATACGTGGGTTTATACCAAGCGACAGGCATAAGCCCGCATTTGCAATTATTTAATCGACTCAATGGCCGTAGCTATGACTTCACAGCCCAATGGAACGAATCCATTGATGTTTATTTATAAGGAATATGGATTATGAGTTTTACCGTGGTCGGCTGGGATGTGGGTGGCGCCCATCTTAAAGCAGCATTAGTCGTTGATGGCGTGGTTAAACAAGTTGAACAAACTGTTTGTCCTTTATGGAAAGGTGTCGAACAGTTGGAACTTGCTATCCAGCGCATTTTGGAAAATATTGGCCCGCCTCCTAGCTTGCATGCAGTGACAATGACCGGAGAGTTGGTTGATTGTTTCAAAACACGCCAGGAAGGGGTGGACGCCATTATCAGGACTCTTCAACATGGCTTACCCAATCCCGAACTTATGATTTATGCGGGTAATCGCGGATTTATGAGTCCGGCCGACCTAGTGGCTGATGACTATAGTCGCATAGCTTCAGCCAACTGGTTAGCGAGTGCTAGTGTGGCTGCACAGTATTATCAGGAAGCTTTGTTTATTGATATTGGTAGCACCACAACGGATATTTTAGTCATTCATGAGCATCAGGTGGATGCTCTAGGCTATACCGATTACCAGCGTTTGGTCTCCGGCGAATTGCTTTATACCGGAGCGGTCAGAACGCCGGTGATGGCGATTTGTCAACAGGCTGATTTTAACGGTCAAACTATGGGCTTAATGGCTGAGTATTTTGCGACTATGGCCGATGTCTACCGAATCACACAGGACCTGGAGCCGCAACATGATCAGTCAGACACCGCAGATGGCGGTGACAAAACACTGCCAGCCAGTGCCTTACGTTTATCCCGCCTGACTGGATATGAGTTCTTAGAACAAGATTGGACGCTCTGGCAGGCATTTGCTGAATACATAAAGGCTCAACAAATTGAGTTAATCGAAAAGGCTTGTGTAAGACAGTGGCAACGTATCCATAAGCCAGAGAGTCGAACATTAATTGCCGCAGGCGTGGGGCGTTTTTTACTCAAAAACATAGCTCAGCGTCTCCAGCTTAATTATGTCGATTTTGCGGATTTAATCACCAGTACAGCGGATAACGCTGTCGATGCTGGTGACTGTGCGCCTGCTGTAGCCGTAGCAATTCTCGCATCGGGTTTAACAACGATTAGCTAAGGAAATGGTAGAATCCAGCTATGCCGACTAGACATCCATTACCTTATTTTGCCGATAGCGCTGATATTTTTGCCCATATTGCGCATAGTCCATGGGCTGTTTGGCTGGATAGTGCGTATCCCCACACCCAACAAGGTCGCTATGATATTTTAGCTGCCGATCCAGTGACGACGCTGAGCTGTCGTGGTTCTGTGACGACCATCATGGACAAGGGTCAGACAATTATCAGCGAAGAAGATCCGTTTTTGTTACTGCAACACTACTTGGGTCCATCGCAATCTGGTTTTGATGATCTGCCGTTCAACGGCGGCGCCATTGGTTACTTCAGTTATGATTTAGGCCGTCGCATTGAAAAATTACCGGTCATTGTTGCGGACAGGGAAGACATCCCCGAGATGGCCGTTGGCATTTATCATTGGGTAGTTATTGTTGATCATCTGCTTAAACAAACTTACTTAGTCAGCCAGTTGCTTGATGATTCTAAAATTGCTGAATTGATCAGTGTTTTTTCAAGACCGGCCCCTGCAATTACAATCGAGCCATTTACGGTTCTGGCAGAACCTGAAAGTAACCTCAGCAAACAGCACTATGCGCAAGCATTTGATCGGATCAAAGATTACATGCTGGAAGGTGATTGTTATCAGGTCAATCTGACTCAGAGGTTCTCAAGTCCTTGTCAGGGTGATCCTTGGACCGCATATTGTGAATTACGCAAGATCAATGCTGCCCCCTTTAGCGCCTATTTGAATTTTCCTGCGGTGCAGGTATTGAGTTCTTCACCCGAACGATTTTTACAGGTCAACGATCAATGGGTGGAAACCAAACCCATCAAAGGTACACGCAGACGCCACCATGAAACCGCACTGGATCAGGCATTAATCGAAGATTTGCAAAACAATCCCAAGGATAGGGCTGAAAATGTCATGATCGTTGATCTGCTCAGGAATGATATTGGTAAATCCTGCATTCCCGGTTCCGTAAAGGTTCCTGAATTATTTGCGATTGAAACTTATGCCACTGTGCATCATTTGGTCAGTACTGTGACAGGCAAATTAAGCGCTGACAAGAGCGCGATTACTATCCTGAAAAGCTGTTTTCCCGGTGGCTCAATTACCGGCGCACCTAAAATTCGTGCCATGGAAATCATCGAAGAACTGGAACCTCATCGAAGAGGTATCTATTGTGGATCAATTGGCTATCTTGGATTCGATGGCAACATGGATAGCAATATTGCCATCAGAACTTTAGTCCATAATCAAGGTGAAATTCGTTTTTGGGCAGGTGGTGGGATTGTGCGTGATTCAGTGATGGAAGATGAATATCAAGAATGTTTTGATAAAGCAGCGGCTTTGTTACGCTTACTGAAAGGCTTTAAAGCATGAAGTGTGTCGTCAAACTAGGTGGTAGTCTGGTTAAAAACGACGAAATTCTAAATTGCCTGAAAATCATTGAACGATGGACAGAACCCACTATTATCGTACCCGGTGGTGGAGCTTTTGCAGACACGGTCCGACAGAGCCAGGCCCATTGGCAGTTTAACGACAGTATCGCCCATCGTATGGCGATTTTAGCGATGCAGCAAACTGCGTTGTTACTGCATGGTTTGTCGCCCAAAATGCCAATTTTTGATTCTATGGAGTTTCAAAAGTGTGATGCGCTTCATAGCATTTGGTCACCGCGTGTAGCTGATTTAGATTGCGCTGGCTTACCTCATTCTTGGGATCTAAGTTCGGATAGTTTAGCCGCATGGTTAGCGACCAGGTGGCAAGCGGATCGGTTAATCTTGGTAAAATCCGCCCCCATAAGTCAATTGACAAAACTATCCGCAATGCAGCAAAACGGCATCGTCGATGCTGCGTTTACAGACTATTGTGATCCATCGAAATTCGAAATTAAAATCCTCAATTACGCTCAGTTAGCACATGTTCATGATTAGATTACTTAAAAACTTGTTAAGTAAACCGCTACAGACCGCTTATTATCAAAGTCGGGAAACACTGTTGGGTGATCATAAGCGTGATTTAGTTGTAATGCAGGTCGATCAGGCGTGTACCAGTCTTAAGGAAAGTCGCGACCAATTTGTTGATGCGCTGCAACAATTCAAATTATTGGTTCATGTCGATGACAGTCCTTTACAAGTACGCTATCAACTGCTTAAAAGGCATTATGAGCAGTGTCGGTATAAAGCAGAACAGGTGAGCCAGCGCATCGAAGCAATCGAACATGTCAGTGAGGCGCTTTTTACGGAATGGGAAGCTGAGTTGGAACTGTATGGAAACCGTCTGCTCAAGTCTCGTAGTCAACAACAACTTAAAAAATCGCGCCAGCAATATTCTCGCTTGCTTAAAACCTTACAACAGGCAGAAACACGTATACAGCCCGTGTTAGCAGATTTTCAAGACCAGGTGCTGTCTATGAAACACAATCTGAATGCCTACGCGATTGCTGCATTAAGAAATGAATTCCTTGAGATTGGACTGGATATTACTAAGCTGGTCGATGTAATGGAGAAGACCATCCAAGAGGCAAGTCAGTTTGTCTCTATCCTTTCGGATCAAAAACAACTAACTGCCTCAATACCGAATAGACGCATTACATAGAGTGCATTTGATAATCCACTCTATGCGGATTAGCTTTGTCACGCGCATCAGGGGTTTTTTTACGATTTTGATCAATACGCTCTTGAGAGTATTGCGCGATCATTTGTTCCCATGAATTGAAGTTTTCATATTCCTTATGACCGCTGGTTTTACGTTTGTTAAACAGCTCACGACCTGCAGCAATCAATTGCTCGGGAGTTTTGCCGTCCACAGCTTTAAGGAATTCTTCATTGTCCTTAATGTCATCACGTAAAGTCCAGAATGAAACTTCAAACTCTATTCTTTGGTCCAAAGGAAGTTTTTCTTTAATGTGACTGACAGAACGATTGACGGTTTTCATGGTACTACCGTTAATCTGTTGGCTCTTATTGCAGCCTAAGATCAAGGCGCATGTAATTAAAATTAGGGCGACTGATGATCTCTTCATGATGTAAGCTCCTCGTTAGCTAAATGAACATTCCCGAAAATTGTATTTATAATGTTTAGTCGGGTTATTAAACAAACTAATTCACTTGGGAATTATAAACCCAAGGCCAATGACATGCTGGAATTTATCCAACTCCTAAAACAACGTTATCAAACCGTACGATCTTCTTTGGATCCCAAACATCCGTACGTGGTTGACTATCAACAACGCATAGATCAACTGCTGTACTGTGAAGCTTACCTCCGAAAAGGGCAACTCAAACGAGAATACTCAGCTTTTCCTCTACAAATCGCTGTTATAGGTCCCACCCAAGCCGGTAAAAGCAGCGTTGTTAATGTCTTGCTTAATAGCACCAAAGCGGGGGTAAGCCCACTCGCAGGATTCACTGTTCATCCACATGGATACTGCCATGCCATTACCCAAGATCACTGTCAGGGCTTACAAACCTATTTCGGGCGTTTTCAAAACATCCAAGAAACAAGCCTGAATCGTACGCGTTATGATTGTTACAGTCTTAGCGACAGCCCTGCACAATCGCAGTTACTTCCCCCGGCAGTCGTCTGGGACACCCCTGATTTCGATTCCATCGATGCTGCCGATTATAGCGAAGGTGTCATCAGAACCATCTCACTCGCCGACATCATTGTACTGGTCCTCAGCAAGGAAAAATATGCTGATCAAACAGTCTGGGATGTCATCAAAACCATTGCGCCTTTAAACCAGCCTACGATTATCTGTCTTAACAAACTGAATGAAGGCAATGAAACCGTACTGGTCAACTCTTTAAAACAACGCTGGCAACAATATCGAAGCGACCCAGTACCTAAAATTGTACCTCTGGCATTCCAGCAGTACGGTACGCTTCCAACTTGGCCTGCCCAGGCAAACCAAACATTGCATGAACTGGCCGCCTCACTTATAAAAAATAATTCAGGCGAAAACCACAAAAGTCTGATTCGACAATATTGGCAAGTATGGCTAGGACCAGTTTACGCTGAACACCAAGCACAACAGCAATGGAATAGCTTGGTTGATCAAGTCCTAAAGCAAGCACTAACCAACTACCAACGTGATTATTTAAACCATCCGTATCATTACGATTCTTTCCAGCAAGCTTTGTTAAATATGCTGAAATTGCTGGAAATACCGGCAATTTCAAAAGCCATGAGTAGCACTCGCCGTTTTTTAACTTGGCCGGTTAGACAACTCATGTCTTTAGGCAAAACTAACTCTGCCTACAATTCCAGCCATGAGCTTACCGTGCTTTCACAAATTGGCGAGCATGTTTTGATTCAATTGGCCGATTTATTAGCTGAAAAAGCAGATACTGATAGCGAACCCGGGGCATGGTGGAAAGATATTTCTCTATTATTGCGTCAAAATCGTCAAAATATTCTTGTTAACTATCAACGTAGCTTAGATGCTTATCAAGTAAATTTTGAACACAATATCGAAGATGCCGCTGAGAAACTTTATAAAAAACTTCAACAGCAACCGGTTACCTTGAATAGTTTAAGAGCAACGCGATTCACTGCGGATACAGCGGGAATGTTACTCGCGCTTCAAACCGGTGGAATTGGGGTACATGATTTATTTCTGACACCTGTGATGTTAAGTATTACGTCATTACTGGCTGAAAGTGCTATCGGAAGTTACATGAACAAGGTTGAGGCCGACTTAAAGGCCACGCAACTGGTTCTGGTGCGGGACACCCTTATCCAACAAGGTTTAGCAGATGTTTTGGCTCAATTACCTTCCCTAAGTGTATCGACACATCGATTCGCCATTTCCGAAGAAATCTGTTCCCAAGCTGAACAACAGTTGCACGAGAAAAAACATGGATTGCGCATACTCTAATCAACTTCATTCACTCCGCTCATGGGCAAGCAGCTGTTTGCAGCAAGGATTTTTGAGTGACGAACTGTTTCAACAAATACCCATCGCTTTCGATGAATTGGCTATCAGTGCTCGCGACAACAACCAACAACCACCCTTACTGGTTGCCTTTATGGGGGGTACCGGCGTTGGAAAAAGTTCCTTACTGAATCGTCTGGCAGGGGAAGCGATTGCCACAGCCGGGATCGAAAGACCTACTTCCAGAGAAGTCACCCTTTTTCATCATGAAAGCGTGGTATTGCAGCATTTAGCTGCAGCACTCCCGTTATCGACTCTTAACATTCATCACCATCATGATGATGAAAATCGTCATGTTATCTGGTTAGATATGCCTGATTTTGACAGTATCGAAGTCAGACACCAGCAACAGGTATTGGAGTGGTTACCGCATATTGATATTTTGATTTATGTCGTGAGTCCTGAACGCTATCGAGATCGCAAAGCTTGGGAACTATTACTCGCAGAAGGGGGTAAACACGCCTGGTTATTTGTCATGAATCAATGGGATAGAGGCCAGCCTGAACAGTACGCTGATTTTCATCAGCAGTTAGCCGTAGCCGGTTTTTTAAATCCCGTCATGTTTAAAACCAGTTGTGTGCTAAATGCTAACGATGACTTTGCAGAACTGGTTAGACAAATCCATACGCTTTCAGGGCAAGTGCAACGACAACTATTACTGGAATTTCAAAATCAACGCCGATATCAAGAGCTTTACGCATGCTTGGAACAGTTTGATCACTATTTTCAGAAAGCTGATTTTAATCACTGGCAGTTACATGTTAATACGATTTGGCAAAGGTCTACAACGAATCTCCAACAGGGTTTGGACTGGGCTATCCGTGAAACTGCCCAATATGTGGCAGAAAATGTAGGTCCGCTTAAAACACTCGAAATCTGGGATCCCTGGGCACAGAATCGATTAGGTGATGCCTTAGATGAAATCGGTTTATCGGCTTCTGAATTCGGCTTCCCAGACAAACAACTGCGCCTAGAATTGGATGCGATTGGCTCTAAAGCCAATAAGGTATTCCATCATGAATGTGAAATCGCATTACGCAGGGCATTGATGCATCCTGGCAATCGACTACAAAAAATATTGTTAGTGCTGACAGCACTGGCTGAAACCTTGCTGCCATTATTGGCTATGGCAATTGTGGCTTATGAGGTTTTTGTGGGATTTTATCAAAGCAGTTTAGAGGCGCGGGCGTATCTTGGGGTTGAATTCGCTGTTCACAGTGGATTGTTGATAGGGCTTAGCTGGTTAATCCCTTTTTATTTACATCGTAAACTTCAGCCCTCCCGAAAAACTACCGCTATCAATGGACTCAAGCACGGTGCTGAACTGGCGTTTCATCTGATTGGAAATGATATCAATTCTCTGTGTCTAAAACAGGCAGAGCAACACAGCGCTCACTGTCAACAACTTGCAGGATTCAAACAAGCATGTGCCAAACAGTTCAAGCAGGGTATAGATGATACCGAAATTCAGCGACTGCTAAGTCAACATGGATAGTTTTCTGGCGAGCAGGAATCGGCATATGCGCGTAATTCCTGCAAAATAGCGATATTGGCACTGCCATTCGTTTCCAGCCTATCGATAGCATCATTAAATTTTTGCCATGCAGAAGGGTTGCCTTGATGTAATCGTTGACCGCAAAAATCCCGCCAATTTTGTTTGTCAGTTTCGTCTAATGACTCCGGCCAGTTGCGTGCTTTATATCTAAACCACAAAGTGGCCAAACGTGGGTCTTTAAACTCAGGATTGATCATGGCCAGATTCCTGGGCTCAAGATCAAGATTTAATCGTTGACAGTCTTGTTGACGCAACACATTGATGGGCGCTATGAACGGGCACTTGTTGATGTGTAGGGTTTTAATGGGAAGTCTGACGAGCGCTTCATCCCGGGTTTCCTGGCTGCTAAACAGGCGCTCACGCAATTCTTCACTGCTGAGTGCCAAGAATTGCTCCGGCGCTACACTTAAATCGTAAACAATGATTTCTTTGTCATTGAAAGGGTGGGCGCATAAGGGCACTATGACCGCTAAATTGTGACGTTTGTTAGGATATCGCCCCGAAATGTGAACGAGCGGCTTGAATTGACCAAGCGCCAGAATCTCCAGAACTTTATGTTTATTTCTCAAGCCTAATGCGAAATCGAGTAATTTGGCTTGTTTTCGTTTGATTAATTGGGCCATGGCAATCGTGGCATAAACATCCGATAAAGCGTCATGAGCATGCTCATGAATAATATGATTGGCTTTACTCAGAGCTTCCAACTTTAAACTGACTACACCGTCTTCATTCACCGGCCAATTGATCCCTTCGGGCCTGAGTGCGTGACAGGCACGAACAAGGTCTATCAAATCCCAACGAGAATTTTGTTGTTGCCACTCTCGGGCATACGGATCATAAAAATTTCGATACAAAAGATTGCGGGTGACTTCGTCATCAAAACGTATCGAGTTGTATCCCACACCACAAGTCTGTGGTCGAGCTAATTGTTCATGAATACGCGCAATAAACTCTGCCTCATTTAAGCCATGGGCGACCCTTTGCGGCGTTATACCTGTGATTAAACAGGCTTCCGGGCTAGGCAGACAGTCTTCGGCTAATCGACAATAGACGACTAAAGGTTCATCGATGATATTGAATTCAAGATCGGTTCTGATCCCTGCAAATTGACTGGCACGATCTTGTTGTGGATCAATGCCAAATGTCTCATAGTCGTGCCAGTAGAAACTCGCGTTCATAGAATTTTAAGCCATCGTGAATAGTTAAGACTGCGTAAGACATGCAGTTTAGTTCGTTTTTATTTTATAATCGCGGATTCTAAATATTGAGTATAAAAAAGGAAAAACCACATGAAAAAAACTGCGTTATTGGTTTCAGCTGTTTTGCTGATGTTCAGCGGTATGGTCAATGCTCACGGTCCAGTTAGAGCAAAACTGACTGCTACCATACAAATTGATGCCCCAGCAGCAAAAGTATGGGAAATCATCAAAAATTACGATGATATGTCATGGCATCCTAGCATCAAAAGCGTAAAGGGTAATGGCAGCAATCAAAAAGGTGCAGTTCGTACTTTAACTCTGGCTAATGGCGGCACCATTACTGAAGAGTTGAAAGCTTACGAAGACAGTAAAATGACTTATAAGTACAAAATTACAGAAATGAGCTCTGTCGGTACTATTAAGCATTCTGGTCAAGATGAATCTCTGCCTGTGCTTCCAGTGGGTAACTATGCTGCTGAATTACAAGTTAATGACAAAGGTGGCAAAGCAGAAGTTGAATGGGTTGCTACCTATTACCGTGCTTATGTAAACAACAACCCACCTGCAGAATTAAACGAAGAAGCAGCGGATAAAGCAGTAACCAATGTATTAACGACCGGTCTGAATGCTTTAGCTAAAAAAGTTAATCCAAGCGCAAGTCCTTCGGTTCAAATCGATATCAAACGTTAAAATCATGTAACTGACACCTGTGAACAGGTGTCAGTTTCTTTTTGGTTCTTCCCTACAAAAGACTATGAGTTGTTGAATGCGTAAGCTTATATTGCCACTTCTTATGTTTACGCAAACTGTTTTGGCCGAAAATTTAGCCTTTATCAGTAATCAGCTTGATAACTCTGTTTCGGTTATTGATGTCGCTAAATCGAATGTAACGGCCACCATTGCCGTAGCAGGTAAGCCCGCTGGTGTTGCCATTAATCATGTCAAACGTAAAGCGTACATTAGTACGCCCGAACAGGGTGGCTTTGCGGTCATCGATATACCGACATTAAAATTAACCCAACAAGTTAAGGTGGGCGGGGCATCACTCGGGATATGCGTTGATCACCAAGGGCAGCGCATTTTTGTAGCGGACTGGTACGAAAATACTGTCGCTGTTTTCGATAGTACAACTCTGGAACGATTACATACGATTACAGTGGGTAAGTCTCCTTCTGGTATGGTGGTCAGCCCGGACGATCAGTGGCTGTATGTTGCTAATCGGATGGATGATTCGATTTCACAAATAGACCTTCATAAATACAGCATACGTAACACGACCAAAGTGGGTAAGCACCCATTTGGAATCGCGCTTAATTCGGATGGTAGCAAACTCTATACTGCAAACGTTGAAAGTGATGACGTTAGCGTCTTGGAAGCAGGCCATCTTAAACGCTTAAACACCGTTAAAGTCGGTGCTCGTCCCTATGCTTTGGCTGTGACTGCCAATGGAAAACATATTTTTGTGACCAATCAGGATGATAGTACGCTTTCAGTGATAGATGCAGCCAGTAACCAGCCAATAGCGACCATTGCGGTTGGCGATAAACCTGAGGGCATCAGTTATTCGGCTACTTTACAACGTCTCTTAGTTGCGAATTGGATGGACAGCACCGTATCAGTCATTGATCCCGTGAGCTTTGAAACACTATCCACAATTAAAACGGGTGAGGGTAGTCGTGCATTTGGTGAATTCATTTCACATTAATGCACTTTTTTATTTTTTGATTTAGGAAAACTATGGCAACGACTGTTGAAGAATTAACCGTTCGATATGAAGACGGTGGTGTGGAAACGGTGAAAGAATTGGATAAAAAGGTTCTCAGCAAAGGCGCTTGGGCTACCGTAATTTATCGCTACCAAGATTGGGAACCCGCTAAAGAAGCCTATAGCGAAAATCGTTTTACGATTCGCCGTTATCAAAAGCGTAATGGTGAGTATCAACAAAAGTCAAAATTCAATATTTCGAGTGAAAAGCAAGCACAAGAAATTATTGAAGCATTACAAGGCTGGTTAAGTCAGGACTAATTATTCAGATTTGACCCATTCATATACTTCGGTAATTAATGGGTCACATTGACAACAACCTGTCCCACAGGACGCTCCTCCTGCCATCTCTTTTCTGACCCGGCCCTTGCTGATCCATTTTTGCAACATTCCTCGTAATGCATGAGGATCGACATTAAAGTGTAAACTTAAATCCTTCAGGCTGACACGGCCTTGTGCTTGTATGTAATCTCTTAGCTCGGACAAGATCATAACACCAGTTTCCTGCGACCGTAGTAATGTAACATCGCGATTAGAACCACCACCAGAACAAACGATCCGATTAACCAGCTGAATGAGGCAAGAGGATGGATTGCTAACTGAGTAAATTGGTAATAAGCAGTTGCCGTCAAATAGGCAATCCCGGTTGTCCAGCAAACCGTAAAAGCAGCCCAGCCAGGCGAAGTCTCTCGATAAATTGCGGCTGTGGCCGCCACACAAGGGGTATAAAGTAGGATGAATAATAGATATGCGAAAGCACCTTCAGTGCCATCAAACTGTGATTGCATGACGGCATAGGTATCCAGTTTTACTTGCTGTTTATCTGCGATATTGGCGGTATCTGCCAAATCGCCAAGATTCATTCCTAATGGGTCGAGTACGCGATCAGCTAACTCCAGTATGTGTTCAGTCACGCTGGTACAGGCTTTTAACAAGGCATTTACCAAAATAAATTCTTCTGGTGTTTCTTCTGGTAAAAATTGTTTTTCTTTATTATTACGCATTCGATGTTCTTTAATAATGTATTCTTCTTCTAAACTTGCTAATTCGGATACTAATTTTCTAACATTATTCCAATAAATTGTCTTACCATCTGTCAAGCATAATTTGTGTGACGAAATACATTTATTATATGCATTCATTAATTTATCGATTCCACCGGTTCTAATAT
>RFQK01000002.1 GCA_009925045.1 Methylococcaceae bacterium | reverse complement strand
GCCTCCACCCGGAGTTGCATCTTTGGACGCCAGTTTGTCCAGATAAAATTGCAAAGACTGGTCTTTCATATCCGACATATTAATTTTCCCTGCGCCAAAGCGTTTGACCACCCGCCACATCTTCCAGAACGATGCCTTGCGCTTTTAATTGATCACGAATGGCGTCAGCCTGCGCCCATTGTTTATTCGCTTTAGCCGCAGCACGCTCGCTGATCAACTGCTCAATTGCTTCTTCATCCAAACCTTGTTGACTGGCAGAACCCTTGAGAAATTTTTCAACATCATCCTGCAGTAAACCCAGAAGCCCAGCCAGCGTTTTTAAGGTCACAGCATAAGGCAGCTTGTTTTCAGCTTTATTCAGTTCTCTGGCCAAATCAAACAAGACGGCTAAAGCCACCGCTGTATTAAAGTCGTCATTCATCGCTTCTTCAAAACGTTTGACGTAATCCTCCAGTAGAGGGCTTTCGCTGCATTCAACGCCTCTCAAAGCGGTATAAAGACGTGTTAAAGCCAGACCCGCATCATTGAGTTGTTCGTCCGAGTAATTTAAAGGACTGCGATAATGGCTGGATAAAATGAAAAAACGAATAATCTCAGGACGGTACTGCTTAAGTACTTCGCGTACCGTGAAGAAATTACCTAAAGATTTGGACATCTTTTCTTCATTGACCCGCACAAAGCCATTGTGCATCCAATAATTCACAAAGGTTTCACCAGTAGAGGCTTCAGATTGGGCAATTTCGTTCTCATGATGCGGGAACTGCAAATCCATACCACCACCGTGAATATCAAAATGATTACCCAGGCAGCAAGTCGACATCGCTGAGCATTCAATATGCCAGCCTGGTCGGCCTAATCCCCATGGCGATTCCCACGATGGTTCGCCGGGCTTGGCCATTTTCCACAACACAAAATCCAAAGGATCGCGCTTGGCCTGATCAACATTCACTCGTTCACCGGCTTGCAAGTCTTCGATATTCTTACCGGATAGTTGGCCATAACTGGCAAACTGTCCCACGGCGTAAAACACATCCCCGTTGCTCCCAACATAGGCATATCCCTTGGCAATCAGATTTTGAATCATATTGACAATATCGGGAATGGATTGTGTAGCGCGAGGTTCAATGTCCGGTGGCAATACAGACAAGGCACGCTCGTCTTCGTGCATAGCCTCAATAAATCGCTCGGTCAGTGCCGTAAAAGCCTCGCCCCTTTCATTGGCACGTTGAATAATTTTGTCATCAATATCGGTTACATTACGCACATAGGTCAGCTCATATCCGAGATGACGTAAATAGCGGGCAACGGTATCGAAAACCACCATAACCCGGGCGTGACCAATGTGACAGTAGTCATAAACTGTCATCCCGCAGACATACATACCAACCTTGGGATGCTGTCTGGGTTGAAAAACCTCTTTGTTGCGGGTCAGGGTGTTATAGATTTTTAACATGATTTTGACTGATCAATCCGACAAAAGACTGGGCAATCTATCAAGATTCCAGCTTCTCTTTCAAGATAAAAACACATAGAATTCTGCGGCTAGGGCGTTTACAGGATCCCATTATGTACAAAAAACTGTTCGTTGTATTATTACTTTTACTTTCAAACCTTTCATTTGCAAAGGAAAAAACCATGTCTGACACACAAACCAAAGTTAAACTGACTACATCATTAGGTGCAGTCGTTATTCAATTAAATGCTGAAAAAGCGCCTGTCACAGTCGCGAATTTTGTCCGCTATGTTCAAGAAGGCTTCTATACTGACACTATTTTTCATCGCATTATCCCTGGCTTTATGGCGCAAGGCGGTGGCTTTGACATCGGCTTCAACCAGAAAAACACCCACGAACAAATTGAGAACGAAGCCAACAATGGTTTAAAAAACAAACGCGGTACGATTGCAATGGCCAGAACCAATGCTCCGCATTCTGCCACCGCCCAGTTCTTTATCAACTATAAAGATAATAGCTTTCTGGACCACACCAGCCCAAGCCCAAGCGGTTGGGGTTACGCAGTATTTGGTGAAGTGATCGAAGGTATGGACGTTGTCGATGCGATGGCGAAACAACCTACCGGTAATCGCGGCGGCCATCAGGATGTTCCTAAAACCGATATCGTAATTGAAAGCGCAGAAGTTATTGACTAACACGTTTGGCGCCGGTTCTTTTTCCGGCGCCGATTTTCAAAGCTTTTGAATACTATCATTCACTTCATATCCGATCTACATCTGAGTCTCGATAAACCCGAGATCACCAGACGTTTTCTGCATTACTTGCAACACATAGCCCCTGAGGCTAAAAGCCTTTATATTCTGGGGGACTTATTTGATGCCTGGATAGGCGATGACAACAATACCCCTCCTATCCCATCGATTAAACACAGCCTAAAACAACTGTCTGAACAGGGTACGCAGATTTACATGATCCGTGGTAATCGCGATTTCTTGTTAGGCCAAACTTTTTGCCAAGATACCGGCATTGAATTGCTGGCTGACTTTGCCCTAATCGAACTGGGCAATCAAGGCGTTTTATTAACCCATGGTGACTTGCTTTGCACAGACGACCTGGCTTACCAGGCCTTTAGGCAGAAATCCCGTCAGCCTGAATGGCAAAGCAATGTTCTGGCCAAACCTTTATGGTTGCGTCTACTGGCGGCGCGCTGGTATCGACTACGCAGTCATTATCACAAACGCGGTAAGACCCAAGAGATTATGGACGTTAATCAAGCGACCGTTGAAACGATGTTACATACCTATGCTTGTGTCTGGCTGATTCACGGTCATACCCACCGACCTGATACTCATCATTTTTTGCTGGATACCCAACCCGCCCAACGTATAGTGTTATCTGACTGGACCAAAGAGCGCGGCGCCTACCTTAGCTGGGATGGGGTGAAATTTAGCGAACAGCTTTTATAAAGCCCAAAAAAAGCCAGGACTAAGCCTGGCTATGGAGTTGGACCAAAAACTAAAAAGCACAGCCGGACTTGATACCCAGTTTCTTAAGGATGATGGCTAATGGACAGAAACCGGTAAAAGCGGCTTGCAATAAATTGGCGCCGACAAAAGCGGTGAACCATAACCAATTGACCGAATGCCATTGAGCCAGAGCCAAGCTAATCAGAATAAAACTGCCCGCAAAGGCCATTACCAATCGATCAATTGTCATTAGTCACCTCTTATTTCAGACGTACTACGCCCATCAGTTTCAGAGTTAAGCGCTCATAGAAAGGCTCGCTGATCCCTTTTCTGACTTTACGCATAAAATATTTTTCAAAAGCAATTTTGGCCAGATGCACCCATTTACCGTGATTCGACCAGGTGGTGTTACGGGGGGGGATTTGTGGCACGGCTAAGAAGGCAACACCGGTATCACCCAAATCAGCCAGACACAGAGCACTTAAACTAGGAATATCTGAAGGCTCTTTACCGGCTAATTCATCGCGAATATTGTGCGCCGTAGCAGTTACCATAGACTCAATCATATAACCGGTTTTCGGTGTGCCGACCGGTAAAGGTGTTTTTTCAACGGGTGGCAAAGCGACACAAACACCCACCGAGTAGATATTTTTAAAGGTCGGATTACGTTGATGTTGATCAACGATCACAAAACCACGGGGATTGGTCAAACCTTCGGCACCAGAAAAACGGACGGCATCTACACCGGTAAAAGCTGGCAACATCATAGAGTGCTTAAACGGCACTTCATGTTTTTGTTTTTCATTAGCCAGATCATCCACTTCGGTGACATACATCATACCGTCTTCGATACGATCTACTTTGGCATTAGTAATCCACTTGATGGTCTTTTCACGCAAGGCACTTTCCAACAGACCTTTGGTATCACCCACACCCCCTAAGCCTAAATGACCAATATAAGGTTCAGAAGTGACGAAAGTCATCGGGACTTTATCGCGAATTTTACGACGACGTAATTCGGTTTCCAGAATCATCAAGTATTCGTAAGCCGGACCAAAACAAGAAGCGCCTTGAACCGCACCGATCACGATAGGACCTGGATTTTCTAATAATTTATCAAAATCTACCGCAGCAACAGCGGCATGATCGACATGACAAACCGAACTGGTAAAGCCTTCTGGCCCCAAGCCAGGCACTTCATCAAAAGCCAGGCGTGGACCGGTAGCAATAATCAAATAATCATATTCAATGGAACTGCCATCTTCGAGATCGACTTTATTGGCAGGAGGATCGACTTTGACCGCTTTTTTCTGCACAAACTCAATACCCTTTTTCTTCATGACTGGGGCGAGTTCAATTTTAAGATCTTGCGGTTTACGCCACTTAGGTGGAACCCAAGGATTTGAAGGCACAAAATGAAACGTAGGTGAATCAGATATCACCACGACTTCATGTTGTTTACCCACCATTTCTTTCATTTCATAGGCCATTGGCACGCCGCCAATACCCGCACCTAACACAACGATTTTAGCCATAACACTCTCCTGCAGACGCTTAAAAAACCTTTGATGACAGGCGCTTAACGAACGCTCTTGTTAATCTTCATCGCTATCAAAGGGACAGACAAAGAATATTAGAATTTCCTAACATTGGCAATAAAAAAATAAAGTTATGTTTTTTTACGATACCAATCCAATTCGCTCTAATCGCCCTGAGCTGCCAGCAAAAAGCTAATTATTGTTCTGATTTGGATTTGAGAGGCGAGTCTTGCAGTGAAGGCTCAATTTGAGGCGGCTGAATGGAGGACTGCGGCAGCGTTTTAGATGCTTGATGCAATTGAGTTGGCAAAGCCTCGAAGCTGTCTTCTAGCGGCGGACGCTGACAATCGGGCTCGTCGCTTTGCTCAGTTGTGCAAAGCACACGATAGATTAAAGGTGAAGCATTAGGTGATAAGGTCTGCTGCAAGGGCGCATCCTCTTCAGACATATGCCCCAGTAATTCAGCTGCCCAAGTAGTTTGTGCGCAAAGGCTTAGCCATAACCAGCAGAAAACGCGCATGGCCTTAGATTTTAGATAAGCGCTGTTTAGCTTCATGCCAGAAAGCATCTAGCTCCTCAAGTTCGCAATCGACTAATTCGCGACCAGAAACCGCAACCTGTTGTTCGATATAGTTAAAGCGTCGACTAAACTTCTGATTCGCTTCGCGCAAGGCGATTTCTGGATTGACTTTTAGATGGCGCGCCAAATTAACGACAACAAATAAAAGATCACCCACTTCTTCTTGCACGTGTTTTTGGTCCCCCGATAACCAGGCCTCATGCACCTCAGCTAGCTCTTCGTTGACTTTGGCAAATACCGGATCAATTTCAGGCCAGTCAAAACCATGTTGAGCGGCCCTATCCTGAAGTTTTTCGCAATGTAACAAAGCAGGTAAAGCCTGAGTAACACCGTCGAGAACACTTGAGGGCTTTTGTTGAGGATTTTTTTGCTGACGCTCCAGTGCCTTGGCATCTTCCCATGCCTGCTGACGTTCTGCATCGTTGGCAAACTCGACATCGGCAAAGACGTGCGGATGCCGGACGATCAACTTATTCGCAATAGCCGCTGCTACTTGTTCAAAATCGAAGAGATTCTGCTCTTTGGCGATCTGAGCATGAAACACGACCTGAAGCAGTAAATCCCCCAACTCAGAGCGCAAGTCATCGTGGTCATTGCGCTCTATGGCATCAATCACCTCGTAGGCTTCTTCGATAAGATAAGGCTTAAGACTTTGAAAATCTTGCTTAACATCCCAAGGGCAACCGCTCTCAGGATGTCGGAGTTGAGTCATCAGTTCCAGCAAATGCTGGGTGTTTTCTAGCTTCAAAATGAGGATCCGAAACTGGCTTGATAACGCAATTTGAAATCGGCCAGACTGAACACATGATTTTGTGTGCCATTATGCTCAATCTTGATCGCACCCATTAGGGAAGCTATCCGACCTGTGACGTCCCAATCATATTCGTTAATAAGACCGTATAACAAACCAGCACGGTAGGCATCTCCACACCCCGTCGGATCGGCTAACTGTGAAACCGGCGCGACTGGAATTTCGATACACTGTCCATGGGTATAAATTTTAGAACCCTGTCCACCCAAGGTAATGATTAAGGCATCAACCTTAGCTGCTAATTGCTCCAGACTCAAACCGGTGCGCTGCTGAACCAGTTCAGCTTCATAGTCGTTAAATGTGGCATACGTAGCCAAATCCAAGAAACGTAACAACTCTTCACCATCGAACATAGGCATACCTTGGCCCGGATCGAAAATAAACGGAATCCCTGCCTCTGCGAATTGTTCAGCATGCTCTTGCATACCTTGCTTGCCGTCGGGTGAAACAATACCAATACTGATTTTTTCATCGACAGGCACCGCATTGAGATGCGAGAAACTCATCGCACCGGGATGAAAAGCCGTGATCTGATTATCGTCAATATCCGTCGTAATGTAAGCTTGACCGGTGTAGTGATCATCCAGCACTTTAATGAAGCGAGTGGAAATGCCATTACGGCTTAACCATTGTGCATAAGGCTCAAAATCATGACCTACCGTGGCCATGATGGCTGCATCTTCCTGAAGCAAATGAAGGTTGTAGGCGATATTGCCTGCACAACCACCGTATTCACGACGCATGGTCGGCACCAGAAAAGAGACATTCAAGATGTGCAGTTTGTCTGGCAGGATATGATTTTTGAATGAATCATGAAACACCATTATGGTGTCATAGGCCATAGAGCCACAGATTAAAGCAGTCATTGCGTTTCCTTATTTGATCAGTATCAGGGCCCAGGTAATCCCCGCCCATATCAAGGATAACATGACTGCAGCAGAACCTATATCCTTGGCACGCCCGGAGAGTTCATGATGCTCTAAACCCACCCGATCCACCACTGCTTCGACCGCTGAATTCAGTAACTCCACCACAAGCACCAGAATGACACTACCCATCAGCAAAACTTTTTCTATCGCATTCGCCCCAAGAACCAGGGCCAACGGGGTACTCACTATCAAGAGAATAACTTCCTGACGAAACGCTTCTTCATGCTGCCAGGTTGCTTTGAATCCCGCAACCGAAAAAAAGCAGGCATTAATTAAACGTTTTAATCCTTTTGCGTTTTGGTTGGCCATTTCCTGTTTCCATTAGGCATCTATCATATTTAAATATGCATCGGCATCCATTAGAGCATCAAGCTCAGCCGGATCCTTTGCTTCAATTACAAATAACCAGGTGTTGAACGCATCATCATTCACCCGCTCTGGCTCATCCTCTAAAGCCTCGTTGACAGCAACTATTTCACCGTTAACAGGACTGTAAAGATCCGAGGCCGTTTTAACCGATTCAACCACGGCAATCTGTTCGCCGAGTTCAACTTTTCGCCCGACCTCAGGCAAATCGATAAAAACAATATCACCCAGCTCAGATTGAGCAAAATCAGTAATTCCTATCCTGACGCGATTGTTTTCTTCCAGCTTTGACCACTCATGGCTGACAGCATATTTTAAGTTTTCCGGCATTGGTTTCATGATTGTTCCTTGCGCTCTGCTAAATCAAACTCAAAGAAAAGCATAACCCGCAATTTTTTTTAGACAACAAAAAATTACAAAACCCTACGAGCTCACTATAATCGTTACAATTTAAATTCCTCGTTCACGCATGCTCAAGCTCCCTGCCACCTTGTTCTTAATGCTTGGCTTATTGGTATCGACCAGCAGTTTTGCTGATGACGATGACACACCTAAGCCCCAAAAACAGGCCACTCAAACATCTGGCAACCACGATGTAGTGACGCTTGATCCAGAACAACAACTCCGCGCCGGCCTGCAAACAATCGCTCTAAGCCAAAGCAAACTAGGCCCAGAATCCATTGCTTTTGGCAGCGTGGTTAATCTGGAGCGTCTGTTGGTGGCACGCGAACAATTCCTACACAGTCTCGCGCAACAACAAACCGCTTATGCCAAGAATGCTGAAGCTCAGCTTAATTTGTCACGCACCCAGTCATTACACAATCAAGACATTGTCTCGAGTCGCCGTTTGCAGGAACAACAAGCCCAAGCCCAGACCGAACAAGCACAATTAGCCATCAGCCATTATCAAAAAGAACTACTTTTGAATAACTGTCAGCTGGAATGGGGCGCCGATTTATGCCAATGGCTAACAGATGCAAAAGGCCGACACATTCAGGAATTCCTTGCACAGAAAGCACAATTACTGCAAATCACTCTCCCGGCAGGTCATGAACTGATTAGCAATCAACAGCAAATCTTCGTAGATGAACATGGCAAGCGCGAAAACGCAATTCCCGCCCATCTGATTTCCGTGATTCCTCTGGTCGACAATGTGACACAAGGCCGGCGTTATTTTTTTAAATCCAAGCTTCGCCCAATCGCCTACGGCAGCCATCTCACAGCTTGGCTGAGTGAATCCAGCCCAAATAGTGACGCAGTGGATCTACCTCGTTCTGCAGTGGTCAGACACAATGGCGAGGCAATGGTTTTTATTAAAACAAAGCCTAATGAATTTAGCCGACAGGTCCTCCATCACCTCACCCCAAATCAAGCCTGCTGCTTCAACACCTCTGAATTACAGGCCGGACAGGAAATTGTCATTACCGGTGCTCAGACCCTGTTATCACAATCATTAAAAGCTCAGATTCCTGAAGAAGATGACGACTAAAAACAGCTTCAACAGACAGTGGGTAACTTTAACAAGAGAGTGTGACAGTATGCTTACAACCGAGTTGAACGGCTTTTGCTACAATACTGCTTTGATTCCAACTCCATTCCCCTAGTTTCCTTCTATGCGCCGTTTTTGCACTCTGAGCTATGTTCTAGGCTTAATTTTGGTCGTCTTTGGCCTGACTTATCTGTTGCCGATTATGACGTCTCTGTATTTTGAAGACGGCATGCTGGTTCACTTTGTGCAGGGCATGACTATCAATATCGTCGCTGGCGGCGCCCTAACGCTCTCGACCATGATGTTTCGTGGTGAAATTAAAAACCGGGACGGTTATTTATTGGTTGCAGTGTTTTGGGTACTAATGGCCTCTGCTGCTACCTTGCCACTGATGTGGGGTATTCCAGGTCTTTCATTTACCGATGCTTTCTTTGAAACCATGTCGGGCTTCACGACTACCGGGGCAACCGTACTATCCGGTTTAGACGATTTAGCACCCTCACTTAATCTCTGGCGTCACGAACTAATCTGGATTGGCGGCTTAGGAATCATTGTCCTGGCCGTGGCGATTCTGCCTCTGCTGGGTGTAGGGGGCATGCAGCTTTATAAAGCGGAGATTGCCGGCCCAGTTAAAGACAGCAAATTAACTCCACGCATTGCCGAAACAGCGCGTTTGTTGTGGCTGGTGTATGCCGGCATCACTGCCGCCTGTGTGGTTTGTCTTAAATTTGCTGGGATGAACTGGTTTGATGCGATCTGCCATTCATTTGCCACTTTGGGGCTGGGCGGTTTTTCAACCCATGATGCCAGCGTAGGCTTTTATAACTCACCGGAAATTGAAGCGGTTCTGATTGTTTTCATGTTGATTTCGGCCATGAACTTTGGTGTGCATTATCAAATGATTCATCAGGTCAGTTTAAAACCCTATCTTCATGATCCTGAAGCGATTCCCATGCTGTTATTGTTGACGCTCAGCACCTTGCTTTGCGCAGGCTATCTGGTTCATTTTGATATTTATGGCGATTTTCAAACCAGTTTACGCCATGTAGCCTTCAATCTGGTGTCGATTGCCACGGATTGCGGCTTTGTCAGTACCGACTATGGATTATGGCCTGCCTTTGTTCCCTGGTGGATGCTTTATTTGAGTTGTATCAGTGCCTGTACCGGCTCAACCGGCGGCGGCATCAAAATGTTCAGAACCTTATTGTTGTGGAAACAGGCTGGACGTGAAATTTTCGGTATTTTGCATCCCCGCGCGATTAATCCAATTCGTATCGGCGACACCGTGATTGCGAATAAAATTATTTTCGCTGTCTTAGCTTTTATCTTTCTGTATTTCATCACAGTAGTGGTTTTGACCTTTGCCCTGATGTTTTCCGGCATGGATCCTATTTCCTCGCTAAGCGCGATTATCGCCTGCATCAACAACGCAGGACCCGGACTTGGACAGGTCGGTCCAGCCACCAATTATGAAAGTCTGAATGACTTTCAAACCTGGATCTGTTCACTGGCCATGCTCTCAGGACGGCTGGAAATCTTTACCTTAATCGTGCTTTTTACACCAGCTTTCTGGAGAAAATAGTACAATTTACACCCTTAATGGACGCTAAATTAGGAAATTAGCCTTAATTTCAGCCTCCGCAACCAGATTTTATTTTTTAGGAATACGAGTATGTCCTCTAATCGCAACATTGATTTTCTGAGCAAACGAAAACTGGCGTTCATCTTTTCGGGCTCGTTGTTTGTGATTTCACTCGCCTCGTTTATGGTCAAAGGCCTTAATTTTGGTATCGACTTTACTGGAGGTAGTGTGTACGAAATGCATTACAACCAGTCTGTTAACCTCGACAGCATGCGTGAAGCACTGGAAAAACAAGGCCTGGGCGACGCCAATATTCAGCATTTTGGTAGTTCACAAGATGTTTTGTTGCGACTCAAACCGATTGAAAACATCAATCAGAAACAATTGAGCGAACAAGTACTTTCGAGCGCCAACAGCAGCCAAGCTGAATCTGGAGAAATTCGCCGCGTTGAATTTGTAGGCCCACAAGTTGGCGAAGATCTGGTCAATGACGGTGGTCTTGCGCTGTTGTTTTCTTTCATCGCTGTCATGGTTTATGTCAGCGCCCGCTTTGAATGGAAACTCTCCATCGGTGCAATTGCCGCCTTGTTCCATGACACCATTATCACCATGGGCTTTTTCTCAGTATTTGGCTGGGAGTTTGACATGACGGTTTTGTCGGCGATTCTGGCGTTGATCGGTTATTCAATTAACGACACTATTGTGGTTTACGACCGAATCCGTGAGACCGTTCGTAGCAGTCGCCGTGAATCGATTTTTGATATCCATCTACATTGCGAGTTCACTTGCTCTGAGTTTAGGCTTGGATCGTGAAGATTTGATGCCTGTCGAGAAAGACAGCACTGTTGATGAATTGCCTTAATACCCTCCTCTGAAAGGAATCACATATGACACAGATAACGAGTAACGATCTTACTACCTTGACTCTAGGCATACCCGGTTTTGCTTACGCAGATCTGTATCAACCTGAGCGCCTTCAAGATTTACTCAGCGTTTTTGATCAAACCGTAGACCAACATGATCCAGCTCTTTTTGCTGAACTGAGCGCCTATCGTGCTTCTCAAGGCGAAGGCATGGCACCAGAACAAATCTCGGAATTATTAGTTCGCACGGCGCCTTTGGTCGGCAAATTCGTGGCCAAATTGTTCAATGTCACCGATGTGCGTGAACAACAAATCGAAAAAATTCGCGGTGAGTTCAACAGCATTTTCATTTATCGCACCGAAATCGTTGGCAAACTAGCAAGTCGTTTTAAAGGTCAAACCATAGAAGATTGGGATATTGCCGCTTTAAAAACCGACCTCGCGAATTTAATTCGTGCTACAGGACATCAAGACTTATACAACCACGACCCAGAATTTGCTGTCGCCTTAGTGGGTGCCAATTTATGGCGCTTGTCTCAACAAGAAAGCCTGACAGACGCGGATGTAAGCGAATTAAACACTCAGTTGGCCTCTTTCCCCTTTATCGGTCAAGCTGACTCCCCAGCCAGCTTGGTTGCGGCTGCACTCGATGTCGTTTACCGCTGGAGCTTTGCCGCCAGACAAGTGGATGAATTACGCGCCCTGACTCAGAAGTGGGTGAGTTTTAAAGTTCCTGAAAAAACCAACCTGGAAAATCTGGTGGCGCATGATGATGTCCCTCAAGAAGGTTTTAAGGTTTGGGCCTGCGAAGAGGGGCATGAGCGTCGTCGTGACGGTTTTGCCTTAACCGACAAACGTTATGCCCAGCGTCAGGTTTTATATGAAGTAGATCACTGCATCTACTGCCATGACCGCGATAACGATTCCTGTTCTAAAGGCATCAAAAACAAAAAAGACGGTACATTTAAAACCAACCATCTTGGCGCCGTGATGACCGGTTGTCCGTTGGAAGAAAAAATCTCCGAAATGCATGTCGTGAAACGTGAAGGCGACAATATTGGCGCTCTAGCGATGATCGTGATTGACAATCCTATGTGTCCAGGCACTGGCCACCGGATTTGCAATGACTGTATGCGTGGCTGTATTTACCAAAAAACTGAGTCAGTCAACATTCCGCAAATTGAGACCAATGTGCTGACCGATGTGTTGTTCATGCCTTGGGGCTTTGAGATTTACAGCCTGCTGACACGCTGGAACCCACTCAATGTTAAGCGCTCGACCGCACTGCCTTACAACGGTAAAAACGTGCTGGTAGCCGGGATGGGGCCTGCTGGTTACACCTTATCGCACTATTTGCTCAACGAAGGTTTTGGCGTAGTCGGTATTGATGCCCTAAAAATCGAACCACTGCCCTTGTATCTGACCGGTGATCGTAACACCGTGCCACAACCGATTATCGAATTCCAAAGTTTGTATGAAGAACTGGATCAACGGGTCATGCTGGGATTCGGTGGGGTTGCTGAATACGGTATTACCGTGCGTTGGGATAAAAACTTTCTGAAAGTGATTTATCTGAATCTGTTACGTCGCGCGGCATTTAAGTGCTATGGCGGTGTTCGTTTTGGCGGTACTGTTTCGATTGATGAAGCCTGGCAATTAGGTTTTGATCATATTGCCATTGCCAGTGGCGCGGGTAAACCCACCATTATCGATCTGAAAAATAATCTGACCCGCGGTATTCGCAAAGCCTCGGACTTCCTCATGGGCTTGCAACTAAGCGGTGCGGCTAAAGATACATCCCTGGCTAATTTACAGGTACGTCTGCCAGCCGGTGTCATCGGTGGCGGTCTGACAGCCATAGATACCGCCACTGAATTATTGGCGTATTATCCCGTACAAGTCAGCAAAATCGTCAGACGCTACGACAAATTAGTGGCGAAATACGGTGCGGATAACGTCCGTAGCCGCTATGACGCCGAAGAACTGGAAATCCTTGAAGAATTTCTGGCGCATGGACGAATTGTGGAACAAGAACGTCAACGTGCTGCTGCGGCAGGTGAAAAGCCCAATTTCTTGCCTTTCCTGCATCAATGGGGCGGTGTCACCCTGTTCTACCGTAAAGGTATCAAGGATTCACCCGCCTACCGTCAAAACCATGAAGAAATTCATGAGGCTTTAGCGGAAGGAATCTGGTTGGCCGAAGGGATGAGTCCGCTAGAGGCTTTGGAAGATCAGTACGGCCACTTGAATGCGGTTCGTTTTGAACAACTGCAAGAACAAGAGGGCCGATGGCGCAAAACCAGTGAACATGAAGTGCCGTTGCGTGGTCTTTTTGTCGCCGCTGGTACTGCGCCGAATACCATTTATCAGTCAGAACATCCTGGCACTTTTGTGATGGATCATAAGTTTTACAAACGTCACGAACCGGAATGGTTACAAGGCAAAGCCCAACTGGTTGCTGCCGAAGATGAAACGCAGGTTAAAGTGGGTAAACCGGCTCCGTTCACATCCTATAACAGCGATGGTCGCTACATCACCTTCTATGGTGACAACCATCCGGTCTATGCCGGCAACGTGGTAAAAGCCATGGCCAGCGGCAAAGATGGTTACCCCTATATTGTTAAATTGTTTGCAGACGAGTTGTCAAAACTAGACCCGCAGCAACAGGCACAACGCGACCAACAATTGCTGGCTATGCAAGATAAGCTCGACAGCGAGTTTCTGGCGCACGTGGTTGAAGTAAACCGCTTAACACCGACGATTATCGAAGTCGTCATCAAAGCACCAGCTGCGGCCCGTCATTTTGAGCCAGGACAGTTTTATCGCGTTCAAAACTTCGAATCTCTAGCACCGGTTCGTGAAGGTACCGTGTTGGCCGCAGAAGGTCTGGCCCTGACAGGCGCTTGGGTAGATAAAGAACAAGGTTTAGTTTCTTTAATTGCCCTAGAGATGGGAAGCTCTAGTCGTCTGTGTGCAACCTGGAAAACTGGGGATCAATTGGTGCTTATGGGGGTAACCGGTGCTCCGACTGAAATCCCACGCAATCAGACTGTGCTGTTATTAGGCGGCGGTTTAGGTAATGCGGTATTGTTCTCGATCGGTAAAGCTTTGCGTTCAGCAGGCAATAAAGTCATTTATTTTGCCGGTTATCGTAATAGTGAAGACGTGTTTAAGGTTTCTGAAATCGAAGACGCTTCCGACATCATTGTCTGGGCGGTGGATGATCGTCCGGGCAATCAGGCGATTACGCCAACCCGTCCGCAAGACAAAAGCTTTGTCGGCAACATTGTGCAAGCTATGATTGCTTATGCAACCGGTGAACTGGGCGAAGCCAGCCTGAGTCTGCAGGATGTAGAGCATTTGATTGTGATTGGTTCAGACCGCATGATGGCGGCGGTTAAAGAAGCCCGTTTTGGCTTACTAAAACCCTATCTTAAAGCGGGTCATGAAGCGATAGGCTCAATCAACTCACCGATGCAATGCATGATGAAAGGTGTTTGTGCCCAGTGCTTGTGTAAACATGTCGATCCGGAAAGCGGTGAAACCAGCTTTATGTATTCTTGCTACAACCAAGATCAGGCTCTGGATTATGTCGACTTTGATAATCTGCGTGCCCGCCTCAGACAAAACACCGTTCAGGAAAAGCTGTCTTCTCTGTGGCTGACCTATTTGCTCGAAAACGAAAACGCCTAATGTTCGTAGGCCGTTTATCACCTTATCACTGGGTGACAAACGGCCTCAATCGTGGAAACCTTGTAAATAAACCGTTTTTCCTTTAATTCTCGGAGTTCATCAGTGTTTGCACGCTTGAGTGTTTTACTGTTACTGACATTTCTTCCTTCTTTTGCCTGGGCTGATAGCGAATCTGCAGCTCAGACACTCAATCTCACCAATCATTGGGTCGGCTTTACCGCGATTGCCATCTTCGGATTTGCCTATCTGCTGGCAATGACCGAAGAAGTCACCGAACTCAATAAATCCAAACCCATGGTTTTAGCCGCCAGCCTGATTTGGGCTTTGATCGCTGCGGTATATGCGGGTCACGAAACCGGCGAAATAGCAGGTAAGGCTTTTCGAGCTTGCTTAGAAGGTTATGCCGAATTATTTTTGTTTATCATGGTTTCCATGGCCTATCTGAATGCCATGGAAGATCGCGGTGTCTTTGATAATCTGCGCGTCTGGTTACTGAGTAAAGGTTTCAGTTATCGCAAATTGTTCTGGATTACCGGCTTCATGTCGTTTTTCATGTCATCCATCTGTAACAACCTGACCACGGCTTTGTTGATGGGTGCGGTCATTTTGGCAATGGGTAAAGATAACCGTCGTTTCGTGACCTTGTGTTCGATTAACGTAGTGGTCGCGACCAACGCCGGTGGTTCATTCAGCCCCTTTGGTGATATCACCACCTTGCTGGTGTGGCAAAGTGGCGTAGTGCCTTTTGTCGATTTTTATTCCTTATTCATTCCGGCGATTGTGAATTTTGCCTTACCTGCAATGGTGATGCATTTCTGGATTCCCAAGGAACAACCCGCGGCGGTTGGTAAAGCACCTGTGATGAAAAGAGGTGCAATGGCTATGATCGTGTTGTTTTTGATGACGATTATCACCGCAGTCAGCTTTGAAAATGCGCTGGATTTGCCGCCTGCTGCCGGCATGTTGGCGGGTTTAACCTATTTAAAATTCCTTGGTTTTTATCTGCAAAAAACCTCACATAAAGATAAGGACGAAATCAGCGATTTTGCTCACGTCTACAAACTCTACAACTTGGAAGTGCCCAATAAAGCCAAGTCTCAGTATTTTGACGTATTCAAAAGTGTCGCCACCTTAGAATGGGACACTTTGTTATTTTTCTACGGCGTCATGATCAGCGTGGGTGGGTTAAGCTTTATTGGATATCTGACCATGGCTTCTGATGTCTTGTACGTCGGCATGGATCCTACTTACGCCAATATCATTGTCGGTATTCTTTCTGCCTTCATTGATAATGGCACTATCATGTTTGCTGTATTGACTATGCATCCGGACATTTCTCAAGGCCAGTGGTTATTGGTCACCCTGACTGCCGGAGTTGGCGGAAGCTTGCTGGCAATTGGCTCAGCAGCCGGTGTTGGTTTGATGGGACAAATGAAAGGAATTTATACATTTAGTGCCCATCTTAAATGGATGCCAGTGATTTTTCTTGGCTATGCGGGCAGTATTGCGGCCCACTTTCTGCTAAATGGCCATTATTTTTAGCCTACAGCCGATCTAAGCGCAAATAAAATAAAGCTGATGAGTTGCTAAGCATGGTGCGACAACTCGAAATCAGCATCAGTGGTCGTGTTCAGGGCGTTGGTATGCGCCCTTTTATTTATCAACTCGCTCACCGTTTCCAACAAAAAGGCTTTGTTGCCAACACCTCTAGCGGCGTTACCGTCTTGTTACAAGGACAAGCCGAACTCCAGCAGCAATTTATTGATACCTTAGTTCAGCAAGCACCTGCCAGTTCTGAAATCAAAGTATTCAATGCCGAGATTCAGAGCATTTCAAAACGCTATGAGCATTTTCAAATAACTGACAGTTTGGCCAGTCATAACCCCTCAGCATTTACCCCTACGGATTTTGCACTGTGCCCTGCCAATATCCATTCATAAGCTGCAGTGATTGTGGCCCCCGTTTTAGTATTCTCAGGCAATTGCCGTTTGATCGTCACCATACCAGCATGGTGGATTTTCCCTTATGTAAGGAATGTGAGGCGGACTATCACAACCCTGAGAATCGCCGATTTCATGCCCAAACACTGAGCTGTCCAGCTTGCGGCCCAGAATTACAAGTCATCGATCCTCGAGGCAACAGCATTGGCTCCGGTTCTAGCAGTATTGATCTGGCCTTAGACTGTCTGCGTAGTGGTCAAATTCTGGCCTTAAAAGGGATAGGCGGCTTTCAATTATGCGTGGATGCGACTAATCAGGCGGCAGTGGAGAGGCTGAGGCGGCGTAAACAACGTCTGCACAAGCCGTTCGCTGTCATGACAGCTGATTGTGCCGCCACCGAACAAATTTGTTTAGTCAATTCTGTACAAAGATCGGCGTTAACAGCGGCTACCAACCCTATCGTTTTATTGGTTGCCAAAACCCAAAATGGTATTGCTGATGCCGTCGCACCTCACTCTGATTGGTTGGGCGTCATGCTACCCGCCTCTGGCTTGCACCTGATTTTAGCCCGCCGTTCGGGTTTACCACTGGTCGTCACCAGCGGTAATACGGAAGGGTCTCCCTTGTGCATAGACAACGAACAGGCCTTACACGATCTGAATGGAATTGCGGATTTGTTTCTAAACCATAATCGCCGGATACAGAGACGATTGGATGACAGTGTCGTCAAGTGTATAGCCAACGATATCAGTGTGTTGCGATCAGGACGAGGCTATGCCCCCATGGTTTTCCCTGCACCACGGGCGGAAAATCCTGTTTTGGCAGTAGGCGGGCATTTTTCCAATAGTTTTGCGCTGCATTTTGGTGAGCAATACTTACTCAGCCCTTATTGTGGTGATTTAAAAAATGCAGCAACCCGAAGCCAGTGGCAAACCAGCATCCGCGATTTTCAAAATCTGTATAAAATACGCCCCAGATCTGTTGTTCATGATATTCACCCTGAATATTTCAGTACTCAGTATGCGCAGACTTCTGAATTACCCAAGCACCCAATCCCCCATCATCTTGCGCATATTCTGGGAGGCATGGCCGAACATCAGCTTCAGCCGCCTGTATTAGGTTTTGCTTGGGATGGCATGGGGTTGGCTGAAGACGGATCATTAGCTGGCAGTGAGGTACTTTATCTAGACGGCACAGAGTACAAAAGATTCGCTCATCTAAGAGCCTTTGCTTTAATCGGAGGCGATACCGCGAGCCAGCAAATTGACCGCTTGGCCTTTGGGATACTGGCGCAATTAAACGCACTGGATGATCATCAAGATCTGGCTTTCATGAAGCGTTTAAGCACCCAACATCAATCGGGATTTATGCAAATGTTAAAACAAGGTGTGCATTGTCCTCCTTGTACGAGTGCGGGTCGATTATTTGACGCTGTCGCTTGTTTATTGAATATTGCGGATTACAACCATTTTCAGGGTCAAGCCGCCATAAGACTCGAACAACTTGCCGCTCAATCGGATGACGATCATATCTATCCCTTTAAAATCACGGAAGAGACAGTAGCCATTATCGATTGGCGCCCCATGTTGGTCGCCATTCTGAATGAGCTAAACAGATCAGCACCTCAAGACATTGCGGCTCGTTTTCATAATACCCTCGCCGAGATTATCCTAAAGCTTGCACAACAAGCTGGCGTAGAATACGTTGTATTAAGCGGAGGCTGTTTTCAAAATGCTCATCTGACTGAGAAAGCAATGCAAAAATTACACTCATCTGGCTTCAAAACTTTTATACAGCGTAAGCTTCCCAGTAATGATGGTGGTCTTGCATTAGGCCAACTCCATGCCCATCAGCTTAAAAAGCTTGTCACAATTCGGTAATATTGCATTGTTACATTACAGAATAAAGTCGAATTTAGAGAGATAAACATGTCGAATTTGAACATTCTGGTTGTAGAAGATGAAGATGCTATCCGTGACATGCTGATCATGGCCTTAGGACAAAGTGATCTTCAAGTGACTGCTGTTGCCAGTGCAGAAGAAGCGTTAAGAATTCTGGCCGATCAAAATATCGATTTAATCGTTTTAGACTGGATGCTACCGGGTATTAGCGGTGTGGAACTGGCAAGGCGCTTAAAAAATGATGCCTCATACAAACAAATTCCGATTATCCTCTTAACTGCCAGAGCTGAAGAGAGCGACAAAGTGCGTGGCCTGGAAATAGGTGCTGACGACTACATGACTAAACCCTTTTCACCTAAAGAATTAATCGCTCGCATTCGTGCCGTTATCCGCCGAACAGGCAAACTCGATGATACCGGACAACTGACGATTGGTGATTTGATTCTGGATGCGAGCCAACATCGTCTGACAATTGCCGGACAGACCATGGATGTCAGCCCGACAGAATTCAAACTGATACAATTCTTTATGTCCAATCCTGATAAAGTATACAGTCGCACGCAACTTCTGGATCAAGTCTGGGGTAGAAGCGTCTATATAGAAGAGCGGACTGTTGACGTACACATTCGTCGCTTACGCAAGATACTAGCTGAATTTGACCGCGAAGATCTCATTCAAACCGTTAGAGGATTCGGCTATCGTTTTTCATTGACTGGTTAATACATGCATCGCTGGCAAAGAGAAATCAGCATCGCCCTAAGCCTTATCGCAGCGGCTCTGGTGCTAGCCTACTTCATAGGCCATTTATCGACACTGCTGTTATTCATCACCATTTTTTTATATATCCGGCAATCACTGGCTATCAGTGAACTTGAAAAATGGCTGAGCCGCGGGGCTTTCGGTGATATGCGGCATAAAAAAGGTATCTGGGCTGATATCTACTATCATCTATGGAAGCTGAAAAAAACCGAAAAGAAACGTAAGAAAAAGCTTAGCCGCATGGTCGAGCAATTTCGAACCTCCACCGACGCCCTGCCCGATGCTGCTGTCGTTATGGGGAGTTATGCTGAAATCGAATGGAGTAATCGCGCTTGCCGCACTGTACTTGGCCTCAAAAAATCTGACAAAGGTCAGCGAGTCCCTAATCTGATTCGTAATCCGGCTTTCGTACAGTATTTAAAGTCGAATGATTACAGCCAAAAAATCACCATTCCCTCACCTGTAAACGAAAACCAGATCTTGCAAATCAGTATCACCCCTTACGGTGAGGGTCTGCGATTATTATTGGCCCAGGATGTTACTACGCTAAAAAATATCGAACGTATGCGGACTGATTTTGTCGCCAATGTCTCACATGAATTGCGCACACCTTTAACGGTTCTGAAAGGCTATCTGGAAACCTTAGTCGAAATTGATGGTGGAGAGACTTTTTACAGTAAGTCGTTTCAAAACATGGCCGAACAAACGGAACGGATGACTGTGCTGATTGACGATCTTTTATTGCTGTCCCGACTGGAAACCAAACATCGTCATACTGAATGCGTGGATGCGCCACATTTAATTGAGCAACTCTGCCAAGATTCACGTCTCCCCATCAAGGATATTGGCCGCATTGAATTAAGCCTTGATTCTGACGCCCGTTTGCTAGGGGATGAAACGGAATTACACAGTGCTTTCAGCAACCTGGTCAGTAATGCCCTAAAATATTCATCAACCGATAAACCGATAAAAGTTCGCTGGCAAAATGACGCTGAAGTCGGCGTTTTTCTTGAAGTAGAAGATTTTGGCGAAGGTATTTCCTCCAGTGAAATTCCCAAAATTACAGAGCGTTTTTACCGCGCTGATGTAAAACGCAACCAAAAAATTAGTGGCACTGGTCTTGGTCTGGCGATCGTCAAACACGTAATGGCCCGCCATGAAGGCAAACTTGAGGTTCATAGCCAATTAGGTAAAGGTAGTCGCTTTCGCTGCTGGTTTCCCAATAACAGGGTTTGTTAATAACACGCACAAACCCTGTCCTTAACGGCTTAACCGGTATTGCGCATACCGGCGGCAATGGCATTGATGGTTCGCAATAAAGGCTGCATAGCCGGAATGTTTTCCGCCCCGTCTTCAGCGGCTCTAACCTGCCGCAACAAATCAGCCTGCAAAAAATTAAGCGGGCCAAGATAGTCATGACGACGATGTAATGATGCGGCAAGCTCGGGGTTATCAGCAATCAGATACTCGGCTTCGGCCACTTCCAAAATCCAGTCGACACATCGACGATGTTCGCTGGCAATCATTCCATAAACTCGCTGGCCTAATTCCTGATCCTGACACAAAGCGGCATATTCACGCGCAATATTCATATCTGACTTACATAAAGCCATTTGTGCATTACTCAACAAATTTCGAAAAAAAGGCCATTGCCGATACATCTGACGCAAAGTATTTAAACGCTCCGGCTTTCCCGCACACCAAGCCTCAAGACTGGAGCCAATGCCATACCAGGCAGGAAACGTCTGTCGTGACTGAGCCCAGGCAAAAACCCAGGCAATCGCCCGCACCGATTGTTTAGAGCGGTCCTGCTTTTTCCGATGAGAGGGACGTGAGCCAATATTCAGCTGGCCAATTTCAGTGACTGGTGTAGTTTCATAAAAATAATCCAGAAATCCGGGAGTATGCTCGGTCAGTTGGCGATAACCGCGTTCACCAATTGCCGCCAACTCACCCATGATGGCCAGCGTTTCCGGTTGATCGGCTGCCACAGGTTGTACCAGACTTAAACTGGCTTTGATCAGACCCGTCACTCCCATGGTCAACTCATAAATCGCGGTTTCCATATTGTTATACCGATAGAACAATACCTCACCTTGCTCGGTAAACTTGATTTGGCCACGAACCGTTGCCGGTGGTTGCGCCAGAATCGCCTGATGAGTGGGTCCGCCGCCCCTGCCTATCGTGCCACCTCGACCATGAAATAAGCGACAGGGAATGCCCTCACGATCGGAGATGGCCATCACTTGTTGCTGAGCACGGTATAAGCCCCACGCTGACGCCAAAATACCACCATCTTTACAGGAATCAGAATACCCCAGCATGACTTCCTGACGCATACCTGAAACCTGCAACAGTTCACGATAAACCGGCTGCGCCAATAATTGACTCAGTACGGCTTCGATATGACTTAAATCCTCGATGGTTTCAAACAAAGGCGAAACGCCAATATGACAGTACCAATGTCCGCCGATACGCCCTGCCAGACCGACCTGCCCCGCTAACAATAAAACTTCCAGGATATGACTGGCGGTATGGGTCATGGAAATGACATAGCGGCTAAAACATTCCCCCCCGATTTCTTTACGCATCTCAGCCATCACCTGAAACACTTGTAGAGTTTCCCGCGTATTGTCGCTTAAGGTCATGGGCTCATAACTTAAACTGCCGGGTGCAGCAATTGCCTCAGCCAGTAATGCCAAACGCTGCGCTTCATCCATGGTGGCATAATCAATAGCCAAAGCGTGTTTCAAGATGTCAGCAACCGCATCGGTATGACGCGTCGATTCCTGACGCACATCTAGCTGCATCAAATGGAAACCAAAGGTCTGGACCAAATGGATTAAGTCTAATAATTCCAAATCAGCCACCGATTGATCACCATGACTCATTAAGGAGACACGAATGGTCTGTAAATCCTCCATGAAAGCCTGCGCATTCGCATACGCCTGCTGGTGATTCACGCTAACACCCGTCTGTTCGATACGCTGATCAACTCGACTCAACGCCAATTGCAATCGGTAATGCATCAAGGTTAATTTATGGCGATAAGGTTCCTGGCGACAGCTACGTTCCAAAGGAACTGCACTGTCACCTAACAAATCACGATCACGTTGAAGACTGCTGAGAAATTCTGGCGTCGGTTCGACCAAAGCATAGGAGTAAGACAACTGATCGCGTAGGGCATTGACTCTGCGCATGTATTCTTGAAGCACAGTTCTGGCTTGTAATCTTAAAGCCAAAGCAGTCGTTTCAGGTTTAACATTGGGATTGCCATCGCGATCACCGCCTATCCAGGAACCAAAATTGAGAAAACGAGGCACCTTGATTTGCTGGGCTTCCGCACCATAGACATCGGTAATTGCCCGGTGAAAATTTCGGTAAACCTGTGCGGTTGCTTCAAACAAAGACAAGGGAAAATAATACAAGCCAGCATCAATCTCATCGACCACCCGCATACCGCGCGCACGAACTTCATCGGTTTTCCATAACAACTGTATCTGACTGTATAAGCGGTCGATCACCTGTTGTCGGTAATAGCCTTTGACCCGTCCGTCATCCAGGCTTTCATGTGAAATAAAGACATTCCGCAAAGCGCCACGAACTGCGCGCCGTTTCGCTTCTGTTGGATGTGCGGTCATGACTGGCATGTAATCCAAATCATTCAGCAAGGCCTGCAGTTGCTGGAGAGTAACTCCAGATTCACGCAGTTGTAACAAGGTGTCATGGAATGATCCAAACCAAAAATGCTTGCCACTTTCAATCTGCCGGCGACGTTGATGAAGATTATTGGATTCCTCGGCAATATTGAGCAAACTGAAATACATACTAAAGGCACGAATCACTTCAGTTTGTGACTCAGCCGGAATATTGCGCAAACTTTTGATCAGTTGTTCCCGTCGTGCGGGACTTCCATCACGCTGTAAAGCAGCAAACTCACGCTGTAACTGATCGACCGTGGTGGCAATCCGAGAATTCGCCTGAGTCTTGAGCACCTGCCCCAAAATCCGCCTGAGCAATTGCACGTTATTACGAAGATTTTTGTCTGTATCTTGGGGTTTAAGAACCATAGACCGCCCTCTCATGCTGTATATTCGAAAAAAGATCAAAAACTTTAACCACACTGTATAGTTTTTTATACCAATCGTGAAATAGAATAAATAATCAAATTACATAGATATTTGCTATATATGCAGCGCATCAACTATCAACATTTGTACTATTTCTGGACCGTAGCCAAGCAAGGCAGTATTAGTGCTGCCTGTGAAATACTGCATCTGGCGCAACCGACTATCAGTGCACAGCTAGCCATTTTTGAGGAACAAATTGGCAGCCGCTTATTTGCACGCCAAGGTCGTCGCCTGATTCTGACCGATACCGGACGGGCTGTATTTCATTATGCTGAGGAAATCTTCAGCCTAGGCCAGGAACTGACGCATACCTTAAAAGGCCTGCGTACCGAACGCGGATTGCGGCTGACTATTGGAATTAGTGATGCTTTGCCAAAATTGTTGGCCTATCACCTGATAGACCCTTTGTTGAAACAGGCTGATCCGGTGCAGATTCAATGCTGGGAAGACAAGACTGATCGATTGCTCAACGAACTGGCATTACACCGCCTCGACTTGGTGTTATCCGATGTTCCTGCCACACCCGCCAGTGGCACCCGCATTTTCAACCATTTCTTAGGCGCGTCTCCGGTAGCGATTTTCGGCGCCCCCGCTCTTGCCAGTCGTTATCGCGAGGACTTTCCTCGTGGTCTGAATGGGGCACCGTTTCTGTTACCAACCACCAATACCGCCTTGCGTCGATCGCTGGATCTGTGGTTTGAACGGATGGGGATCAGCCCGTCAATACAGGCTGAAATTGAAGACAGTGGCTTGATCAAAACCTTTGGGATGGGCGGCAGTGGCTTATTTTTTTCTCCCTCTGCCGTTTCACAAGCCATAGAACAACAATACCGGGTAGAAAACTTGGGGATGGCCGATGAAGTCAGTGAACGTTTTTATATTGTCACTGCCCAAAGACGTTTAAAACATCCTTTGCTGCATATCATTCTCGATCATGCCCAGCAAGGTGTGTTTGGACTACTAAACACCTAGGACAATTGTGGCAGACTACCTATAATAGTGGGTTTTCCAAACCAAGCTGCTGGGGTCTAAATGCTTTCTGAAACTGTCTTAGCCTTATCAAACTGGCAAATGACATTAACCAGTTTGCTGCATTATGTATTCACGCCTCTCACGCTGGGTTTGTCTCTGTTGCTCGTAGTCCTGGAAATTCGCTTAATTCTTAAGCAGGATGCGAGCCTGAAGCCGACTATACAATTTTGGGCGCGGGTATTCGCAATCCAATTCGTTCTAGCCATGAGTACCCGCCTCTTGGTTGTCATTCAGTATGGCGTATCCACTTCGTTTTTCGCCCGCTTTATCGGCGACAATTTTGCCTTACCCATAGCGATTGAAAGTATCAGCAGTTTTTTCTTAATCTCGGCTTTATTCGGCCCTTTTTGGTTTGGCTGGAACCAGCTTAGTGACAAACAGCATGCTTTAGTCACAGGCCTAATCAGCTTGTGCCTTCACATTTCTGCGCTTTGGCTGATCAGTGCTTACGCATGGCTGGACAATCCAAGTGCGGTGAGCTTTAACCCCTTATCATTGCGCATAGAAACTGAAGACAGTTGGCAATTGTTAAATCCGCCTGAACTAGGCCAACATAGCCTCCACGCAATAGGGCTTGCCTATGCAATTGCCGCTGGCTTTATTTTGAGCATTTGCGCATGGTTTAAGCTTGCCCAACCGGGACACCCTATCAGTCAACACAGCCAAAGCGTAGCGGCTATTTTCGGTATTGTATCGGTATTGGCACTCTCGGTGCATGGACAAACCGAAGCGCTTTCCCTAAGCCAGAGAATTCAGCAAAACACTTTGCGTGGCGTTGACAATCAAAGCTTATTACCAGAAATACAACAGCATATCCGCACCGGTCTTGATGCCTATCGGGCTTTAAAAACTTGGCGTGAAGACGAAAAAAATGCACCACTGGCAGCTAGCTTTAACCAGCAAAAAGCTGATGTTGGCTACGCTATGCTTTTGAAACGCTGGCTCAGCAAAATAGAGACGGCCTCTGACACGCATATCCGCTTAGCTGCGGAATCAATATTACCCAGCCATCCGCTCGCCCTGTTTTGGGGACACAAAAGCCTGATGCCCATGGGTGTCATCAGTCTGGTGATCTTTGCCCTGGCCTTGCTACCCACAGCTAAATTCAATGGGGTGTTATTAAGCGCCTTGCCAATCAACGCCCTGATGGTTGCAATTGACCTTATGATTCAACATTGCCTTCATCAAGCTTGGCTAGTAGATGGCGTATTACCCAGATTCATCGCCTATTCGAGTCTAAGCACCTCCGAACAGGTGTTGGCGGGAGGCTTCTACAGTCTGGCGCTTTTAACGACTATGAGTCTGTCTGTATTTTTCACTCTGCACATCATTCGGAGTCAGCAAATCTGCGGAGCCCCATCATGAATCTTGATTACGAAAGCTTGCGTATCCTCGCCTGGGGCATATTGTTGTTTGCCCTGATAGGTTTTGCCATTAGCGAGGGTATTAGTCTGGGAAGCTGTGCATTACTGACTCTGGTTTGTCGTAATCCCAACGAACGCAACATTCTGGTGGCGACAGTAGCCCCTAGCCTATATCTTCAACAAAGCTGGATGCTAGCTTTAATCGCCTTTATTTTTGCCGCATGGCCCTTGGTGTATGCCGTTGGTTTTGCCTGTTTGCAGGCCTTAATCTTACCCTTAGTCGCCGCCTGGCTAATCCGGCCATTTAGTTTGGTTTTAGCGAATGCGCTGAATGAAAAATGGCGGAGTACTTTTGACAAAATACTGAGCTACAGTAATTTTTTAGCGATTTTAGGACTGGGTCTGATTCTGGGCAATGTCATTAAAGGGATCCCCTTTCACTTGGACGATGAAATGCATATCGTATTTTTGGGGGATATCTGGGCACTGATTAACCCGTTTACCCTGCTAGTTGCGCTGTGTTGTACTGGTTTGATTGTCTTTCATGGCGCTTTATATCTGCAACTTGATCACCGAGTACCCTTTGCCGACAGTTGTCGTTCACTTGCACTGAAAGCCGGAATCGCTTTCCTGATTTCGTTTATTTTAATCAGCCTATGGCTAAGTCGTCTGGAAGGCTATCACATTAACTCAGAAATTCTGACCCAGGCTCCCAGTAATCCCTTGCTTAAATTTGTAAAACGTGGCGATGAATTGTGGATGGACAATTATCAGCATCAATTCACGCTTTGGTTGTTGCCCACCCTGGTTTTAATAGGCGGTGGCCTGGGGATTTGGTTTAATCAAAAACAAAACCACTATGCTGCTTTTCTTGGCAGTTGTGTTGCCGTGGCTTGCAGTGTCTTAACCGCAGGTCTCACCTTGTTTCCTTTTTTACTCCCGTCTAATCGCTCACTCAACACATCTTTGAGCATATGGGACGCCAGCACCAGTCAGGCCAACCTGAGCCTGCTAGTCCCGATTGCTGGCATCGCCTTTTTGATGATGGCGTTAATTAGCCGCTGGTCTTATAGAATGCCCAATCAGTTAACAGCAGCAAAACCTCAATCATCTTGTTCACAACACCCCCACTAAACGGGGACAGTTTTTTAATTTTCTTTGGAAAAAATATGACCGATATACCTGCTTGCCCAACATGCAAATCTGAATTCACCTACCACGACGGCAGCCTTTGGGTATGCTCTGAATGCGGACACGAATGGTCAGGCGAAAGCGCTGGCGAAGCAGATGACGCGCGCGTCATTAAAGATGCCAACGGCAATATACTTCAGGATGGCGATACTGTTACCGTGATAAAAGACCTTAAAGTAAAAGGCTCATCTTTGGTGGTCAAAGTGGGTACTCGAGTAAAAAATATCCGACTGGTTGAAGGGGATCATGACATCGATTGCAAAATCGATGGTATAGGCGCTATGAAACTTAAATCAGAGTTTGTGAAAAAAGCCTGACCAAGGGCCGTCAGCCAAAATCTGATACCGATCTTTGAGTCCATTCAGCAACTTCGAGACAACACTAGGCTCGGGTTGCTGATCCAAACCCTGCAAACTGATCCAGCGCAGACGATTGGCATTGCTGACCACAGTCACCGATGACATCGCCATTGCAGCACCTGCCAGCATAGGATTGAGCAATAAGCCCAATACGGGGTAAAGCACACCGGCGGCAACCGGTATTCCAATGACGTTGTAGATAAACGCTCCGAACAGATTTTGTTCGATATTCGCGACAGTGCGTCTGGATAAGGCCATGGTTTCGACCAGTTTTTGAAGAGAGCCTTGTAATAAAACCACATCAGCACTTTCGATTGCCACATCAGTTCCTGTGCCAATCGCAAACCCGACATCAGCCTGCGCTAAGGCAGGCGCATCGTTGATACCATCGCCGACCATACCCACTTTGGCACCTTCACCCTGTAAGGCCCTGACAATTTCAGCCTTTTCCGATGGAGAAACTTGTGCTCTAAATTCAGCTATACCGGCCTGCTGAGCTATTGCCTGAGCTGTAATAGAATTATCCCCAGTCACCATCAAGACGCGAATACCCGCTTGTCGTAAACTCGCAATCGCCGCCCCTGAATCAAGTTTAATTGGATCAACAACGGCGACGATGCCAACCAGTTCACCGGCAACAGCAAGCAACATAGGGGTACAACCTTGGGCAGCCAATTTATTCAGTTTGGCCGTCTGTTGGCGGATATTAATTTTATGGGCTT
>RFQK01000001.1 GCA_009925045.1 Methylococcaceae bacterium | reverse complement strand
AAGCAGCCAGAGGCGTTTTTCGTGATGCTGGTCAAAATTAGTCCGAACACCCTCTAACTTTTCTTTAATCCAGCATTTAGCATCATGATCGACAATATGCATGAACTCACTGCCTATACTACGGCAATAGGTATTTTGCAGGGCTTCGATAATCTCTGAGAGTGCTAAGCGGTCAACTCCGCATAAACCACCGGTATCAAACACGGTGTTCATATCATCCTCTGTCAGGCCGTAATAAATCGGCTCCAAATCAGTAGGGACGGTGATGGAGTTGCCCAGAGGATTATTACGCGCAATCTGATGGCCTTTAACACGGTAGTGGTTAATCAGACGGGCAACCGCGGATTGTTTCTTGACGCTTTGTTCGGTAAAGCCCTGCATTCGCGCCAGACGGCCAGGTTCATTAATGGCTAATTTTTCAAAGCGTTCCACAATCGCACTGTGAGCCACTTCTTCGGTTGAGCCGGCATGAATGGCATCAAACCGTTCCCGCCAGTCCGTGGCAACACTGCCAGGATCTTCAAGATAGTGTTCATAAAGGGATTCTATATAACTGGCATTACCGCCGTACAATGCGGAACTTTCCTGAAAAACTTTCAACAAATCGGTCATACGGCTATCCCTATTAGGCATTTACTAACTATGGTATCAACTGATTAAGTAAACTACCACAATACTGCGTAAAGACTATGTTCAGGCGGTTTCCTGGTAGTTTTGTCGTTGTTGACCGATCCAACGCTGAATCAGGAGGGGGACGGATTCAGGATGGTCTTGCATAATCATTTTTGCTGCTGAGGGTATGTGTTCCAGTAATGCCTGATCACGATCAAGTTTGGCAATTTTAAATAGTAATTGGCCGGTTTGTCGGGTGCCCATCATTTCTCCAGGCCCCCGCAGCGCTAAGTCCTGTTCAGCGATGGTAAAACCATCCTGATGTTGTTTAATGATGCTAAGCCTTTCGCGTCCAATAGCCGATAATGGGGTTTGGTAAAGCAGTACACAATAACTGTCACTAGAGCCTCGGCCAACGCGACCCCGCAACTGGTGCAATTGTGATAAACCCAGTCGTTCGGCGTTTTCAATGACCATTAGACTGGCATTGGGCACATCAACACCCACTTCGATCACGGTAGTTGCGACCATTAAGTCATATTCACCGCTTTTAAACGCCTGCATGATGTGATCTTTTTCTGTGGCCTTCATACGCCCATGCAGCAAACAAACACGAATGCCAGTCAGTTGTTCGCTGAGGGTTAAGGCCGTTTTTTCAGCCGCTTCACATTGCAGTGATTCAGATTCTTCGATCAGCGGACAGACCCAATACACCTGATGACCTTGGCGGACCCAGTCCGCAATTCGGGCAATCACTTGCTGACGCTTGGAATGGGGGTGGCGGTCATGATTAACTGATGCGGTCTGCTGTCCGCTGTTTTGCCTTTATCACGCAAAGCCTGGCGTTGATGAACGCCAAACCGATGTTGTTCATCAATAATCACTAAACCCAATTTGGCAAAACTGACTGTTTCTTGAAACAATGCATGGGTTCCAATGGCGATAACAGGCTTGGCCTGAGCCAGAATCTCCAAGTTCAACTGCCTTTGCTTGCCTTTGATCTGACCACTGAGAAAAACCAGCGGCCAATCAAAGTCGGCAAACCAGCGGCTAAAATTGGCGTAATGTTGTTCAGCTAATAATTCTGTCGGCGCCATCAAAGCAACTTGATAGCCGTTATTCAGTGCCAACAGGGCATTCAGAGCCGCAACAACGGTTTTGCCACTGCCCACATCGCCTTGTACCAAGCGCAACATCGGAGTATTGGATTGGCAGTCGTTTTCGATATCGGTAATGACCCGTTGTTGTGCATGCGTTAAGCTAAACGGTAATTGTGCGATGAAACGCTGTTTCTGCAGTTCATCCTGTTTCAGAACAGGCGCATTCCAGGCCTGATAATGATGTTTATGGGTCAGTAAGGCGAGATGATGAGCTAAAAATTCCTCGAATGCCAAACGCTGTAATGCCGGAAAATTTGCATCGTTTAAGGCATTTGATGGTAGATCGGCGGGTGGTTGGTGTAACAAAGACAAGGCTTGGTTGATCGAGGTACAAGCAAATCGTTGTGCCAGAGCGGGGGGTAAGTAATCAGCTAATAGATTTGTTGCTTGGCATATATTCAAAGCTTGATGGACAGCTTTACGCAGTGCGCGTTGAGTCAGTCCTTCTGTCGTAGGATAAACTGGCAGTAAATGTGTTTCCAGCACCTGCTGCGCATCTTCGACAATTTTGTAGTCGGGATGTGCCATTTCGAGTTGGTTGAAGCCATAACGAATTTCACCGTAGCAAGCAATCAGCAAACCGGGGCGCAGTTGTTGAAGCTGACGTATCGAAAAATGGAAAAACCGTAAATTTAAGCTTCCAGTCTCATCAGCAATACGGCAGACGATAGTCGACCGACCGCGTTGGGGTTGTTCAGTGAATTCAATGCGTCCACAAACCAGCGCGGACTGGCCGTGTCTTAAATGGATGATGGGGTGAATACGGCTACGATCCTCGTAGCGCAAGGGCAGATGAAATAACAGGTCTTGCAGAACGGAAATGCCTAGTTTTTCTAGGCGTTGAGCCAGTTGCGAACCAATGCCGGTCAGTTGAGTGACCGGCCAATGTAAAGGTTCAGCATTTGGCATTGCGCGATTAGTCGCTGATAATCAATACCGCGTCCATTTCAACGCCGACGCCCCGTGGAAGCGCTGCAACGCCGACAGCTGCTCGGGCCGGGTAAGGTTGTTGAAAGTATTCAGCCATAATTTCATTGACGATGGGGAAATGACCCAAATCAGTCAAAAATACATTCAATTTGACGATGTCAGCAAAACTGCCGCCGGAAGCTTCTGCGACAGCTTTTAAATTGTCGAACACACGGCGAATCTGAACACTGATGTCACCCTCAACCACTTGCATGGTTTCCGGTACTAAAGCAATTTGACCCGATAAATACACGGTGTCGCCTACTTTAACGGCTTGAGAATAAGTGCCAATAGCAGCGGGTGCCAACGGTGTGGAGATGATTTGTTTTTTCATGATTAGGCTTTGATACGGGTAATTTTTAAGACAAGCGATAGTTTTTTGAGTTTGCGGATAATGCTGGCCAGATGGACACGATCACGAACCGCGAGCGTTAATAAGTCAACGGAGACACGGTCATCCTGACTGATCACAGTAATATTTTCGATATTAGAATCCATGAGCGAAATAGTTGAGGCTATGGTTGCTAATGAGCCGCGTTGATTGAGTAATTCAATCCGTATTTCGACCGGAAATTCGCCGATGGCATCGGGGGACCATTCTACATCCAGCCAACTGGTTTGTTTTTTACGCACTTCCGAGCTGTTGCGGCACTCATAATGGTGCACGACGATACCTTTACCCGGGTTGAAGAAGCCGATAATAGAGTCGCCTGGAATTGGACGGCAACATTTTGCCAGACTGACGACAATGCCTTCGGTGCCACGAATGACTAAAGGCGTATTGGCTTTAGGCGCATGTTCGTTTAAACCTTTACTGCTGATGCCATCAGTCTGCGCAATGTGTTTGGCGATCAGGAACGGCATACGGTTACCTAAACCAATATCTTCGAGCAAGTCGTTCAGCGAATGTTTTTTAAGAGTGCTGAGCAACTGCAACATATGCTGGTTGTCTATGTTGTCTAGATTGATATCCAGACTTTCCAATTCTTTTTCCAGCAAGCGGCGACCCAGGTTAATGGCTTCTTGCTGTTTAAAGTTTTTTAGATAAGCACGAATACAGCTTCGCGCCTTGGCTGTGGTGACGTAGTTCAGCCAAAGTGGGTTAGGGCGTGCCCAAGGCGCGGTAATCACTTCTACGGTCATGCCGTTTTCAAGTTGAGTTTGAAGTGGCACCAGTTTTTTGTCGATGCGCGCAGAAATACAGGCATTCCCGACATCGGTATGGACCAGATAAGCAAAATCAACCACCGTCGCACCACGTGGCAGTTTGATGATTTTGCCCTTAGGCGTGAAAACAAAAACTTCCTGAGGAAATAAATCAACTTTAAGGTTATCAATAAATTCCAGTGAATCCCCGGCTGATTTTTGTAACTCTAAAAGGTCACGTAACCATTCATTGGCACGGGCTTTGATGTTTTCACTTTTATCATTATCCGATTTATACAGCCAATGGGCAGCAATACCCGATTCGGATATGCGATGCATTTCGTGGGTACGGATTTGAATTTCGATTGGCACCCCATAAGGACCAATTAAGATGGTATGCAGAGATTGGTAGCCATTGGCTTTGGGGAGGGCAATATAATCTTTAAAGCGACCAGGAATCGGTTTGAACAGATTATGAACACACCCCAGTGCCCGATAACAGTCATCCACTTGATGACAGTATATTCGGAAGGCGTAGACATCAAAGACATCAGCAAAGGAAATTTTTTTGCTGGCCATCTTGTGGTAAATACTGGCAATATTTTTTTCCCGGCCTGCGAGGGTGCAATTCATGCCCATTTCAGCCAGACGGTTTTGAATATTGCTTTGGATCATGTCGATGATCTCTTTGCGATTGCCCCGCGATTTTTTAACGGCCTGGCTTAAGACGGCATGACGCAAAGGATACAGGGTTTTAAAGCCCAGAGTTTCCAGTTGATGACGAATATCGTTCATGCCCAATCGATTGGCAATCGGGGCATATATTTCCAGGGTTTCTTTGGCAATTCGACGTTTTTTATCATTAGGCATGCTGCCCATGGTCTGCATATTATGCAAACGGTCCGCAAGCTTAACGATAATGACTCTTAAATCTTTAGCCATGGCCAGAAACATCTTTCTGACATTTTCGGCTTGGGCTTCGGCACGGGAACGACTGTCAATCTTAGACAATTTGGTGACGCCATCAACAAGTTCGGCAACTTCAGTTCCAAATTCGGCTTTAAGCTGGTCCTTAGTGATATCGGTGTCTTCGATGACATCGTGCAAAATAGCCGCCATCACCCCATTGGCATCCATATGCATAGAGGCCAAAATGATCGCTACTGAGACTGGATGACAGATGTAGGCTTCACCGCTTTTGCGGTACTGGCCAGTATGGGCTTTTTCGCTTAAGTGATAAGCCTTGACGACTGAGTCGATCTGGCTTTGATCAAGATAGCCGCGCATGATGCCGCACAGCTGTTTGAGTAGTTTTTCTTCAGGTAACTCAACAGCAATATGGGCCAAGGGCGCGGCGGGGTCATTCATGAGAACTTAGAGTTCAATTTGAGTTTCAGCACTTTGGCCAACGCGGTGTAATAAATCAACATTGTCTTCTGTGACAAAACCGGCTGCGATTTCTCTAAGAGCGACTACAGTGTCTTTGTCTTTGCCACGTGGCACGAATTCATCAGCACCTTTTTCCAATTGACGCGCTCTTTTGCTGGCTAACAGCACCAGTTTAAAACGGTTTTCAACATTTTCTAGACAATCTTCAACAGTCACACGTGCCATGGTAAGCCTTTACTTAGATAAGAATGGATATTTGCGATTCATCGCAGAGGAATTATAGGATATATCGGGGTAGATAGACAATTTGCTTGCAGGAATCAGATAATAAAAAGCCCGCTGAGCGCGGGCCCGTCCTGCATTATTATTGTTATTGGACGCCTACCAGATGGTAGTTTAGTCGTGCGTTATTTGTAGTTGTTATTATTGTGCGCCTTGATTACAGGCCGCTTTCCTCCCCCTAGTAAAACGTGCCAACCGAGCTTGCACTCGTTCAAGGTGGGCGCAGTGTATTGAAAAAGAAATCGTCTGTCTATCTTTGTGTCATGCTTTTCGAAAAAAAAGTTTTGAGTCGAAACAAAGTGAATAAAAAACAGCTTGTTAGAAATATTAAGCTTTGCTTATTTACCGGCGACGCTGTTCTTTTTGCTCTTCCAGTTCGCTCATAAAATAATTGAGTCTGTCATTTAAGATCGCCATCAGCTGATAACTTAAATTATCCACTTGTTTGCCTAGTCTGATTTGAGTGATGGCTTCTTCAGTTTGACCAACCGCGTAATAGTATTCGGCGGTATAGCGATGGGATTCCCCAGGTTGTTTAAGTTCAGCAAATAGCTGCGCTAAAATTTCAAAATAGAAGGGTTGATTTTTTTGGCTATCCGATAAGCTTAACAACAAGTCTTTAGCCTGCTGGGCTTGGCCGCTTTTCATCAGGCTGCGGGTAAATTCAATTTTGATGGCATCATTATTGGGAAATTTTCGGACTGCCTTGGTGAAAATAGCATGGGCTTTTTCATATTGTTTGGCTTCACTTGCGGAGCGGGCCAGAGCCGTCAAGTATTGTGGTTGTTCGGGGAATTGTTCACTGAGTTGCTGAAAGATCTGGCTTGCCGTCTCAAAACGCAAACTTTCCAATTCAACCAGACCGAGGCCATATTGAGCAATCGCCCTTTGTAAGGGGGTGCCTTGTTGAAGCAGGGCGGAAAAATGCTGAATATTGATACGTTTATCCGACTCGGTGAGTACGGCGAGTTTGGTTTTGGCAAGCAGGTAGCCGATGGTATCAGGATACTGGCGGTATGGATAAGTCTCGGCTCGACCACGGGTATCGGCAACCCGGTTTTCTGACATGGGGTGGGTACGTAAAAACTCGGGCACACCTTTGCCATAATAACGAGTGGATTGCTGCAGACGCTCAAAAAAAGTTGGCATACTGCGCGGGTCATAGTTAGCCAGCGACAAGGTTTGCATCCCGACTCGGTCAGCTTCTTTTTCGTGTTCTCGAGTAAAGTCGATCTGGAATTGAATATTACCTGCCTGAACGGCCATCAAGGCTGCCTGACCCATGCTCGGCGATTGGGTACCAATTAAAATCGCTGCCAATGTGGCCGCGACGGTTGGAATGGACATTTTGCTGGCTTTTTCAATCGAGCGATACAAATGACGCTGGGTGACATGAGCGATCTCGTGTGCCATTACGGATGCTAATTCGCTTTCCGCTTCGGTCAATAATATCAGTCCGGAGTTGACACCGATGTAGCCTCCGGGTCCGGCAAACGCATTGATGTTGGGGTCCATCACGACAAAAAAATGAAAGGGTGAAGTCGGAGTGTCGCTATTCGCGGCGAGCGTCTGTCCTATGGATTCAATGTATTGCTGTATTTCCAAGTCTTGGTTGATCACTGCCTGGTTGTGCAAATTTCGGAAAAATGCGGCGCCCAACATTCTTTCTTCTAGCGGCGAAATCAGACTGCCGGCTGAATCGCCCATTTCCGGAAGTTGTAATTTATCGATGTCCACAGCCATTGAATGGCTGTGCATTAAGCTCAATAAAACAGCAACAACAATAGATTTATATTTCATGTAATGGCAATAACAAGCTAAAAAAATGGGCTAACGGCAAGAATTTTAGACAAAAAACCAATCATACCGGCATAGATGTTTAAAATGATCGCAATAATTGGCTAGGATTATATGACTGTCTTATGAAATATGCTTTACAGGTTAATAGTTCCCCGGGTTCAAGTCGTTCAGGTCTGGATGCATATCGTTTTGCCGAGGCGGCCATTCAGTCAGGTCACGACATTATTCGCGTGTTTTTCTATAAGGAGGGCGTCTACCATGCTTTGCGTTTCAACACCCCGCCCACGGATGAATTGCAATTGACTAGACTCTGGTCAGAATTAGCCACAGTCCATGGGGTTGATCTCGTAGTCTGTATCTCCGCAGCACAACGCCGAGGCTTGCTCGCCGCAGATGAAGCGAAGCTTCAGGGTAAATCAGATAATGATTTAGCCGATGGTTTCAGAATTGCTGGATTAGGTTTGTGGCTAGAAGCCACTCTGCATGCAGACCGCTGTTTGGTGTTTGGATAAGTCATGAAACAATATTTATTCGTCAGTCAGTGTCCTCCTCATCAGGGCTTGAATGTCAGTGAAAATCTGGACATGATTTTGACTTGTGGTGCTTTTGATCAGTCAGTGGCGCTGTTATTGCTCGATGATGCGGTCTTACAGCTTAAACAACAGCAACAGCCCGAATTAGCTCGGTTGAAAGATACTTCAGCGATATTTCAGGCTCTGGATTTATACAATATCAATACGATATATGTTGAAATAGAGTCTTTGCAAGCTCGCGGCTTAACAACAGCGGATTTAATTCTGGATGTAGTGAGTCTTGAACGTACTGAAGTAGCCAATCTGTTTCAACAATTTTCCGTCATTATTTCTGATTAATCGTGTTTATAGCCGACACACTCAAACAATTGCTGATTTTATTGTCAGATGGTGAATTTCATTCGGGTACCGAGTTGTCACAACTGTTAGGTATTAGTCGCACCACTATCTGGAAACATTTGCATAGTTTGCAGAAGCTCGGTATCGAATATGTGGCTGTTACGGGTAAAGGCTATCGTTTAATCCAAAAAATGCAGTTACTGGATAGCGCAAGGATACAGCAGTCTTTGAACAATCACAGCCTCGCTGGCTTGCAACGACTGGAAGTCCATGATGTTCTGGATTCTACCAATGGCTATCTGATGCAATTAGCCAGAGAATTAGATGTGTCGGCTTATGTCTGTGCTGCCGAGCATCAAACAGCGGGTCGAGGACGGCGAGGGCGTCAGTGGGTTTCCCCATATGGACATAATTTGTATTTTTCCGTGCTATGGCGCATTATCAACTAAACAGGCTAAATCGATTAATCAGCCCTGGACGGATTTGCAACAGGTTTCAGGCGCGAATCTGGATCGCAATTTACTGTTATCCAGTCTGATCAATGAAATATTCGCTGTCTTGCCAGACTATACTCAAACGGGTTTGACCCAATATCTTGATGAATGGCGGTCTTATGATGTCGTGCAATCGCAAGTCGTCACACTGGAGGTGGGCGCGCAGAGTATTGAGGCAGTGGTTGAAGGTATTGATGATCAAGGATTGTTATTGGTGACTGATTTGCAAGGTCAGCAAAGACGTTATGCCTCAGGCGAAATTAGTTTAAAACTCGCATGAAATTACTGATCGACATTGGTAACTCACGTCTAAAATGGACACTCGCTGATGCCAATACCTTGGCCAGTGTCCAAAGTATGGATTATCGATTGCCCGCAAGTTGGGATTGTCTGGCCAGAGACTGGCAAGCAATGCCTGAACCGGCGCTTATTTTAATTGCTTGCGTGGCTAGTTCTGAATGTTTCGAAAAAGTCGAGTCATTTGCTAAGCAAATTTGGCCAATTTGTTTGGTTCATCGTGTTGAGGTCTTGGCGGATTTTGCCAATGTCAAAGTGGCTTATGCCAATCCCAAGGCTTTGGGAGTAGATCGCTGGTTGACACTTCTTGCTACACAACATTACTACGCCGGCAACAACTGTATTGTTGATTGTGGGACTGCCATGACCTTGGATTTACTAAAGGCCAACGGCGAGCATCAAGGCGGTTTAATTATCCCTGGCTTGCAATTAATGCGTGCTTCATTAAACAGAGCGACAGCTGATTTGCCACTGGTCAGCGATATGCAACTTGATTTAGTCGCTGACAACACCGAATCAGCAATCGCTAATGGCAGTATTTGGGCTGCGGTCGGTTTAATCGAAACCGTCATGCGTAAAAGCCTGTTCCAGCAGCTTATTTTGACCGGGGGCGCGGCGAAATATTTATTGGATGCATTGGATCGTCCGGCAATTTTAGATAATGGTTTGGTTTTACGTGGCATGCTGCATTATGCCGAACGCTTGTCTTAAAACATTTCATTCAGACTGCTTGGGTCTGCAATTTTAATTTTGGAGTAATACTCAATATGAACATTCGTATGTTAGGCGTAGCTGCGCTTTTAATCGCTGGTCTTCAATCTGCTCATGCCTATAACAGCGGCCAAAGCTCAGGACATTGCGATAAACCTGTGTTTTCAGAGTTTCAACCAGCCACTAATAAATACACGCAGTCACTAAGTGAATTTTCCATGCTCGCTTCTGCTAATACAGTGCCAAGTTCGATTCACGTGAAAATACATTTCGGTGAGCGTGAGATCAATTTTGGCCCCCATGATCTTGAAATTAACGTGCAAAAAAGTGGACGATTGGAAATCAGTGGCAAATTAGATCGTCCTATCGAACATGGTTTTGCACGCATCAGTGTGACTGGTCATAGCAAGCCAAGTTGCGAGAAAACCGATGGTATTTTGGTCAGAATTCAATAATTGTGCCCTTAACAATTCGGTTTTGTAGTCTTGCTTATCGCTAAAAGTGCTATCAGCTCTGGGCTGGCTACCAGAAACCGTTTATTATTGAACTACTTTTAACTCTATGGAGACACGCATGCATGACGTCACATTGATCAAGGGTGATGGTATTGGGCCTTCTATTATGGATGCTGCTGTGGCAGTTATTGATGCTTCAGGTGCCAAAATAAGATGGCATGAGGCAGAAGCGGGCATGGCGGCTTTTGAAAGAACGGGTACCCCATTGCCGGATGCGACGATGGAGTCCATTGAACAAACTCGAGTTGCCTTTAAAGGTCCTTTAACCACTATGGTCGGTGAAGGATTTCGCAGTATCAATGTTGAGTTGCGTAAACGTTATGATCTTTACGCTAATGTGCGCCCTGCTAAAAGCTGGAACGGTGTCAAAACACGCTACGACAACGTTGATATCGTGATTGTGCGTGAAAATACTGAAGGCTTATATGTTGGTCTCGAGCACTATTTAACTTCGCAAAAAGATATTGCTGAAAGTTTGGCAGTGGTGACGCGGAAAGGCTCTGAGCGTATCGTTGAATATGCATTTCAATATGCCCGTGATAACAATCGCAAAAAAGTGACAGTCTGTCACAAAGCCAATATTCTTAAATTCACCCAAGGTCTGTTTTTAAAGACTGCACGGGAAGTGGCCGCGAAATATCCCGATATCGAATTTGATGAAAAAATTGTCGATGCTGCCTGTATGCACATGGTGATGAAGCCAGAGCAGTTTGATGTAGTGGTCACGACCAATATGTTTGGTGATATTTTGTCCGATCTAACGGCAGGCTTGGTCGGTGGTTTAGGCTTGATTCCAGGTTCCAATATCGGTGCCGATGCGGCCTTGTTTGAAGCAGTTCACGGCAGTGCTCCGGATATTGCTGGCAAAAATATTGCCAACCCAACTGCGGTCATGATGGCAGGTGTGATGATGTTAAATCACTTAGGTGAGCATGCTGCGGCAGAACGCATGCAAACTGCGATTGAGAAAGTGATTGCTGAAGGTGTGTATGTGACGCCAGATCTCAATCCCGACAGCCAATACGGTACCCGCGAAATGGCGGACGCTATTATCGCGGCCCTCTAAGCCCGTCGTTTTGTACCAATAACAGTATGTTGAGCTTTGTTAAGGAAGCTCAACATTTCTGTTTTGCTTGAGATTTCGGAAATATCGATCGAGCTTATCAAGATACAGATAAACCACTGGTGTGGTGTATAAGGTTAACAACTGACTGACTACTAGCCCGCCTACTATGGAAATCCCCAGAGGTTGGCGCAGTTCTGCACCATAACCACTTCCAAATGCTAATGGCAGAGCACCTAAAAGTGCCGCCAATGTAGTCATCATGATAGGCCTGAAACGTTGGATACAGGCTTTGAATATCGCTTGTTCTGGACTATAACCCTGTTCCCGCTCTGCAGTAAGTGCGCAATCTATCATCATAATGGCATTCTTTTTCACGATACCAATCAATAGCAAAACGCCTATCATGGCAATGACGGTGAATTCGGTATCAAATGCCATCAGAGTCATTAAAGCACCTACTCCGGCAGAGGGGAGTGTCGATAGAATGGTGATGGGATGGATCAAACTTTCATAAAGTATGCCTAAAATGATATAGATACTCAGTATGGCGGTTAGTATCAGCCAAGGTTGGGAGGCTAAAGACTCCTGAAATGCTTTCGCTGATCCCTGAAAGCTACCTCTTATGGAAGCGGGCATGCCGATTTTATAAACCGTGTCTTGAATGATTTCACTGGCTTTGGATAAAGATACCCCGGGTTTAAGATTAAACGATAGGGTAGTGGCTGGGGATTGTCCCTGGTGATTGACGCTTAAAGGAGTATGACTGGGTACAAAATCGGCAATAGTCGCCAAAGGTATTGCTTGTTTTTGTTGATGGCTATTGGGATTGTCGCGGGTAATGTAGATGTTTTGTAGCGTTTGTGGGTCTTGCCAATATTCGGGGGCTAATTCCATAACCACTCGATATTGATTAAGTGGGCGATGAATAATTGACACTTGGCGTTGGCCAAAAGCATTGTTGAGAGTATTGTCGATATCGGCTTGACTTATCCCTAGCCGACTTGCCTTTTCACGATCCACCTGCAAACTGATTTGCTGGGCGCTGTCATTCTGATTAGTATTCACATCTGCCAGTTCAGGATGATTTTGCAATGCGGTGACCAATTTTGGAGTCCAATCCCGGAGCTGTTGTAAATCATCTGATTGTAGACTGTATTCAAATTGAGCCGCCGAGCCGCGTCCACCAATTCTGAGTTCTTGGACAGCTTGAAGGAATAGATTAGCCCCGGGTTCTTTGGCCAGATTTTCCCTTAAACGTTGACTGATTGCGCTGATTTTTTCATCTCGCTCACGGGGTGGCTTTAAAACAGCAAAAATTTGACCGCTATTGCTACTATTTTGTCCGCCTACTGAGCCGACGACATCAGTGATTGCCGGATCTTGCCGTAACAATTCTACAAAATGTTGTAGTTTAGTGTGCATAGCTACAAATGATGTACTCTGATCGGCTTTTATAGCTCCCGCTAAGCGACCGTTATCTTGAGTTGGAAAAAAACCTTTTGGAATAATCTGATAGAGATAGACGTTAAGTCCAATACAAAGCATCAATAGTGTCAACATATAACGACCATGAGCTAGGGCCCAATGCAGGCTATTTTGGTAGCGATTCAGAAGGTATTTAAAAGCAGACTCGAACGTCCTTGACCAAGGATTACTGACGCCATGGTCGATTTTTAACCAACGCGCGCATAACATAGGTGTCAATGTGAGTGATAAAAGTAAGGAAATGATCACAGCGGCTGATAACGTGACTGCAAACTCATGAAACAAACGACCGACAATACCGCCCATCAATAAAACAGGGATAAAAACTGCGATCAGTGACAAACTCATGGCCAATACCGTAAAGCCGACTTCTTTGACACTCATGATGGCTGCTTGATACGGGGCTATCCCTTTTTCGATATGCCGGCTGGCATTTTCCAGAACGACCACTGCATCATCCACTACAAAACCTGTGGCAATGGTTAAAGCCATGAGGGATAAATTGTCGATACTGTAATCAAATAAATACATTACAGCGCAGGCGCCAATTAAAGAAATGGGTACCGTGATCACAGGAATCAACGTTGAACGTATTTTGCGTAGAAACAGCAATACCACCAGGATGATGAGTGCGATGGCGCATAACAGACTATTTTCAACTTCATCTACGGAAGTTCGTATGGTTTTTGATCGATCGATGGCAACTGTCAGTTCAATTGCGGCGGGTAAATTGGCTTGCCATTCTGGCAACATTCTCTTTATTTGATCAACTGTTGCGATGATATTGGCACTGGGTTGCTTCATGATAAACAGAAGAACAGCCGGCAAGCCGTTCTTGATGCCTGCATTGCGCAGGTCTTCCACTGAATCTTCGGTACGTCCCAGATCTGCAATTCGAATTGCTGCGCCATTTCGATAGGCGACTATGATGGGTAGATATTCTGCTGCAGTTTGAGCTTGATCATTGGCCAGAATTTGCCAGTGTTGATTGTCAATTTCAATGGCACCTTTGGGACGATTGGCATTGGTAGTGGTAATAGCGTTTTTGACTTCTTCAAGACTAATGCCATAGTGGGCTAAGCTATTGGGATTAAGCTCAATTCTAACCGCCGGCATAGAACTGCCATGAAGTGTTACCTGACCGACACCGGGCAGTTGGGCAATTTTAGGTGCTAATAGGGTGCTCGCGGCATCATACATCTGTCCGCGACTCATAGTGGTTGAGGTCAATGCCAATATAATAACCGGTGAATCGGCAGGATTAACCTTACGATAGTTAGGTCGGTTCGGCATGTTGATCGGTAATAGACTACTGCTCGCATTGATGGCGGCCTGAACATCTCGTGAAGCGCCGTCTATATCGCGATTTAAATCAAATTGGAGGGTTATGCGCGTTGTGCCAGTGCTGCTGTTTGATGTCATCTCATTAATGCCAGCGATGCGACCTAGGCTACGTTCGAGCGGGGTGGCGACGGAAACCGCCATAGTTTCTGCCGTAGCACCTGGTAAGTTGGCCGTTACAGCGATAGTGGGGAAATCTATCTGAGGTAATGGGGCGACGGGTAAATTGATGAAAGCAATCCACCCGGCCAGACTGGTGGCAATAGCCAGTAAACTGGTTGCAACCGGTCTATGAATAAAGACAGCCAGAAAGTTCACAACTGGTTTTCCTAGTTCTGCGGCCGGAATTTCATAGCCAGTCTGTCAAGTGTCAAATAAATGACTGGCGTGGTGTAGAGGGTCAGCAACTGGCTAACCAGTAACCCCCCCACCATAGTGATCCCCAATGGCTGGCGAATTTCTGCGCCGACTCCACTACTTAACATCAGTGGCAAAGCACCCAGTAAGGCAGCCAATGTGGTCATCAGAATGGGTCTAAATCGTAATAAACAAGCTTGATAAATCGCCTGTTCTGGGGCTAATTGCTGCTGACGCTCAGCATCCAGTGCAAAATCTATCATCATAATGGCATTTTTTTTAACAATACCAATCAATAAAATAATGCCAATAATGGCGATGATATCAAGATCATGGCCGGTCATTATCAATGCCAATAAGGCTCCTACACCAGCGGATGGTAGTGTTGACAGGATGGTGAGCGGGTGAATATAACTTTCGTACAAAATGCCTAAGACAATGTACACCGTTACGATGGCAGCCAGAATCAACCAAAGGGTGTCAATGAGTGAGGCATTAAAAGCTTGGCTCGCACCTTGAAAATCTAAACGAATCTGAGCGGGCAGATCAATATCTACTTTGGCCTGATTGATAATGGCAATTGCTTCACTAAGCGATGAACCAGGTGCCAGATTGAAATCGATCGATGAGACGTTTACTCCAGAGGCTAAGTTCTTGACTATCCATGGCCTGGAGTGTGAATTGATACTGAGATGGGCTGACACGATTTTCTAAAGTGAGATCCTGGACTGGTTGTAAATAAGAGCTAAGACCTGAAATCGCAGCAAGTTGTGGTCTAAGTCTGGCAATAACCAGATTGCTGTCTTCACGTAATGAGCGGGCTTTAAGGCTGATTAGAAATCGGCTAGTGTTGAGAGTGGTATTGTTGCCATCGACACCCAGACTGGTGCTAACAGAGGCGACCGCCGGATCAGCGAGTAGCGTTCTAGTAATATGAGATTGACGCTCTTGCATGGCCGCAAATGAAATACTCGCTGGCGCTTCGGAAATACCCTGAATAAGTCCGGTATCTTGTATCGGAAAAAAACCTTTTGGTATAAAAACGTACAGCAAAATAGTCAGGGCTAGAGTAATTGCTGCTACAGTTAGCGTGAAGAATTGATGTTGCAATACCCAAGTGAGGCTTTGCGCGTATAAATTGATGAGTTTTTGAAATCCGGTTTCATGATTCACTGATTGTGAGTCACAACCCAGCATTTTGGCACACATCATGGGGGTAAGCGTCAGTGAAATGAAGCCGGAAATCAAGATCGCGACTGCAAGCGTAATGGCAAATTCTCGAAATAAGCGGCCAACAACATCGCCCATGAATAACAAAGGGATTAAAACGGCTACTAGTGAAAGTGTGAGCGAAATAATGGTGAAGCCAATTTGTTCTGAACCTTTTAATGCGGCTTGTAATGGATTTTGTTGTTCTTCGCTATAACGCGCAATATTTTCGATGACGACAATAGCGTCATCGACGACAAAACCACTGGCAATGGTTAATGCCATTAAGGTTAGGTTGTTAATGCTGAAATCTGCTAGGTACATGGCCGCAAAAGTCCCAATTAAAGAAAGCGGGACGGCAACACCCGGAATTATGGTTGCGGGTAGATTACGTAAGAATAAAAAGATCACCATTACCACGAGGGCGATAGCCAGCATCAATTCAAATTGCACGTCATGAACCGATGCTCGTATGGTTTCGGTTCTGTCAGTCAGAATCTCGACGTCCAGTGCGGCAGGAAGACCCGCTTGTAATTGCGGCAACAGTTGTTTGATTCTATCCACGACTTCTATAACATTGGCACCTGGCTGTCGGCGAATATTCACTAACAGACAAGCAGTTTGGTTTGACCAAGCCGATAACTTGAGGTTTTCAACTGAATCTATAATGTTAGCAACATCCGATAGTTTGACTGGGGCGTTATTTCGATAGGCGATCACTAAATCACGGTATTCGCTCGCTGAACGTAATTGATCATTATTATCGATAATCGCTGATTTAAATGGACCGTCAAAAATACCTTTTGGCAAGTTTACGTTGGCAGCGACAATCGCGTTTTTGACGTCTTCCAAGCTTAAATTATACGCAGCTAAGGTTGGATAATTGACTTGAACACGAACCGCTGGACGTTGTCCGCCAGCAATACTGACTAAACCTACCCCAGATAATTGTGCAATTCTTTGGGCAAGTCGAGTGTCTGCTAAATCTTCAACCTGAGACAAAGGCATGCTTTTGCTGCTTAAGGCGATAGTCAGAATCGGAGCATCTGCAGGGTTAACTTTATTATAAATAGGGGGCAGGGGAAGATCGTCAGGCAAAAAGTTGTTGGCTGAATTAATTGCTGCCTGAACAGTCTGTTCAGCGATATCCAAGTCTAGATTTAAGACAAACTGCAAGGTGATGATTGATGCACCAGCTGAATTGCTGGAAGTCATTTGTTTGAGACCGGGCATCTGGCCAAACTGTCGTTCTAAAGGTGCCGTAATGGCCGACGTCATGACATCTGGACTGGCACCCGGATATAAAGTTGTGACTTGTATGGTTGGATAATCAACCTGAGGTAAAGCTGAAACAGGTAATAGTCGATAGGCAAGAATGCCTGCCAGAAACAATGCCACCATGATTAAAGAGGTGGCAATAGGTCTTAGAATAAATAGTCGGGATGGATTAAAACGAAAGAAACTAGAGGTCTTCTCAGTCATAGTCAGTGACGTTGCTTATCCGTCTGAGGATTACCAGGGGTCGCAGCAGGTAGCTGAACTGAAATACCCTCACGCAAACGATCGGCGCCATCAGTCACAACACGTTCGCCAGCATTTAGACCTCTTATTATAGCCGTCCAGCCTTCATGTTGCGGTCCAAGGACTATGGGTTTAAGTGTGATACTAAGGTCATTTTCAATAAGGTATACAAATGCCCCTTGTACACCCTGTTGAATGGCTGTTGTAGGAACGGCCACAGTGTTTTCTAATGTGTCCAGCTTCATTTTGATATTAACAAACTGATTGGCAAATAAACTCAAATCCTTATTATCAAACTGAGCTTTCAGTTTGATTGTCCCGGTTGCGGTATCAATTTGATTGTCGATGGCTAGTAATCGACCTTGAGCGAGCATTTGTTTATCTGATCGGTCGTAAGCTTCAACATTCAGATACTGTTGTTCTCGCCAAGCTTTCATAATCGCCGGTACTGAGTCTTCAGCCAGTGTGAACAGAACCGTAATCGGTTGTAGCTGGGTAATGACGGCGAAGCCATTTGCATCATTACTATGAATGATATTGCCTTGGTCGAGTAAACGCAGACCTATTCTGCCAGCTAATGGTGCAGTAATCTTAGTGTAGCTGAGTTGTAACTTCGCGTTATTAAGTTGAGCAAGGTCCATTTCCAAGTTTCCTTGATATTGTTTAACCAGGGCGGCTTGGGTAGCTGTTTGTTGGGGGGCGATAGAGTCTTGATCCAGTAGGGTTTGATAGCGTTTTAAATCAATCTGAGCGTTTTTTAATAAAGCTTCATCCCGCAACATTTGACCCTCGGCTTGTTGCAATTGGATTTGAAAGGGTCGTGGGTCAATTTCTGCTAGCAAATCGCCTTGTTTAACCTGCTGACCCTCAGAGAAATGTACCTTTATTAATTCGCCGTCAACCCTTGAGCGTATGGTCACAGTCTGCAGCGCTGTTACGGTTCCTAAACCACGCAGAAAAATCGGGATGTTGCGTGTTTCACTGTTCGCAAAGGCAACAGTCGGGGGGGGTGTGTTCCTTTTTGAATCGGTATAAGCCTCCGCGTGTTTAGGGGCAGAGCCCGAATCATAGGATGGCAACATGCCCAGGAATTCAAGGCAAAAATAGATTCCAGACAGTAAAACGATGAGTATCGCCAGAATGCGGGCTGTATGTTTTCCAAGGCAAGATAAAAAAAGTGACAGCATACTAGCGGACATAGTTAACCAATAGCCAGATTAGAAGATCATCTCATCCCTGAGAGTGTGAGAGTGCAAACCAATAGTAGCAGTGTTTTATTTTTCCATCGTGACAAATGCAATACGCGAGATACCCGCCCGGTTGGTAACCGCGATAACTTCCGCTACTTTTCCATATGGAATGCTATCGTCTGCATTCAGGTTTACAACAACTTCTGGGTTACGTGACAACTCATCCTTCAATAATCCATCCAGCGAAGCTAAATCAGTAACCGGGGTTTTGTTGAGTGTGATTTTGGCAGACGCACTTTGACAATTACCCGCAACTTCTAAAATGAGTGGATCCTTTTTGGTGTTAGGTTGGGTGGCAACTGTTTTCGGCAGGGTTACATCGACTACCTGAGTCAAAAGTGGGGCGGTTACCATCAAAATGATAACCAGAACCAGCATAACGTCTACAAGCGGCGTGATGTTAATATCACTGACCGCCTCGTTTTCGTCACCATGAGTTTTAAAAGCCATCGAAAACTCCCTAGTTTTTGTCTGTAAAGGCAATATGTAGAAAGCCTTCAACAAAATGCTCTAAGGCCGCACGATGCAGTTTGGCACGACGTATAAAAAAGTTATAAGCCAATACCGCAGGAACCGCAACTGCAATACCGATAGCAGTGGCAATCAATGCGTCACCAATTGGACCGGCAACGACTTCCAAGCTGGATGAACCACTCGCACTGATTTGTTGCATGGCATGCATGATTCCCAATACGGTTCCAAAAAGTCCAACGAAAGGGGCTGTGCTGCCAATACTGGCTAACAGGGTAAGTCCGCTTTCAATATGATTTTGTTCATGCTGTGCCTGACGTTGCAGGACTTGTTCAAGTAAATCGCGCGGAGAGCCTCGAAATTTCAATCGGACTGCGTGCTCAGAATCTCTGAGCTGTTTTAACCAATCAAAACCAATTTGAGCCACTTTGACTTTTGTGCCTTGCTGGAAATTTTGAGTCAGTTGTTCTGCACTTTGTAAATCATTCGCATTCCAAAATGCCTCGCTATAATCACGATTGTATTGTTTGGTTTTTGCAAATTGCCAAATTTTAAAGAGAATGAGTACCCAGGTAATAATTGAAAATACGAGTAAGATGTAAAGGGTAGCATCGACAATGATACTGGGATCAATATGTTGAGGCATTCGAATCTCCTGAAAAAATAAAGTCCAAAAAAATGACAGACATAAAATAATACAAAACGCCTTAATCTCTTAAGGTAAAAATAATCGGCACAATCACAGTACTGATTACGGCTGTGTCGCCACGTTTGGCCGGTATGAACTTCCATTTATTCACGGCCTCAACAGCGGATTCATCCAACATCTCATGTCCACTACTGGATTCCACAGCGACATTTAATGCCGTGCCTTCGGCAGAAACCTGGACGCGCAGCATGACTTTGCCTTGCCAGCCACGACTTTTAGCAATCGCAGGGTATTCAGGTTTAGGGTTCGACAAATAATTGGCCTTAAAATTCGCCTCCACAAATGTAGGTGCCGGTGCGGATTCGCTGGAGCTTGGGGCGGCGGCCGAAGGAGGCGGTGATGGCGGTGGCGCATCACTCGGCGGTGCAAAATCGGGAGAGTTCTGTACGATTTGTGCGGGTTTTTTTATAACAGCCTGTTGCACTGGTTTAAGCACTGGCTTAATGACAGGTTTAGGTTCAGGTGGTGTCGGTTGCACAGGTTTGGGTGCTGCAATATTGATCAATGACACTTCCATTGGCATAGGTTCTGGCGGGGTGAAGTTTTCTTCAGGCGCAAGAAACCACATCACTGCATAAAGGTGTATTAGCGTAACCAAAAGAGTCAGCAGGCTCATAACATTATTAGATTTTTCTGTTCCGTAAAAAAATCTTTGCAAATGATTTAAAGTTAAATTGGCTTTGTGCATTATCTTAAAGTGATAGTCTGGATGACTATTGGATGTAGCAAGCATTTATGTATCGAGAGCGTTTGACTTTACAGGGTAATCAGGGGGGTTAGTCCGAATTTTTGTCTAAAGCGTCAAGCCGCGCTTCAAAGAGTTTAATTTTCTGTAATAACTCAGGCAATTTACTCAAGGCGGCCAGTTCACGCCAGGCTACTTTCCGGTCTTTCGCCGGGCTTCCCCACACCTGAGCGCCTGCCGCAACATCCTGTGAAATTCCGCTGCGGGCCATCACAACTGCACGTGTACCGATTTTAACGTGATCGGCAACGCCGGAACTGCCTGCCAGAATTGCACCATCTTCAATCGTACAAGAGCCGGAAATACCGGATTGTCCGCAAATGATGACATTGCGGCCAACCGTATTGTTGTGACCTAATTGCACCAGATTATCAATTTTACTGCCTGCACCAATGCGGGTTGCACCTAAGGCGCCGCGATCGATACAGGTATTAGCACCAATTTCTACATGATCGTCAATAATGACGTTACCCACGTGCGGGACTTTGATGTGTTGATTATTGCGAAATTTGTAGCCAAAACCATCTGCAGCAATCACTGCCCCAGCGTGAATAATGACGTGATTACCCAGGACGGTATTGTCATAAATAACGGCATTGGGATGAATGAGACACTCTTGGCCAATCTGCACATAATTACCGATTCGAGCGCCGGCTTCGATCCGGGTGTTATCGGCGATCACGGTGTTTTGTCCTATACTTGCAAAAGGCCCAATATGAACATTGGCACCAATTTTCGCACTAGGATCGACGGCCGCTTGAGGGGAAATCTGATGGAGGACGACATGTTCGGGATGTAGCAATTGCACCGCATTTAAGAAGCTTATTTCAGGATCTTTGCAGACTAGAAAAATCATGCCCTTAGGAAAATCACTCTCGTCAGGAAGTTCGGCAATAAAACAGGCGCTGGCATGACAAGCGGATAAATATTTTTTGTATTTACCATCGCTGAGGACAGTGACTTGACCGGATTGGGCCGACATGATGTCTGCGGCCGAATCAATCCACACTTCATCCGATGTCTGCGTATGTAATTCAGCTTGACAGCGGCTTGCCAGTTCAGTTAAAAGCATGCCAATGTCCGATGCGACTCATTTGAAGACGATCCAAACGGGCTGGATTTTTGGTGATGACAACCCAGTCGGTTGCCACCACCAAAGGGATTTCGGTTGCGGGTTTAAATTCTTGCAATAAGGCGGCTAAATGCAAGCTATTCACATGATCAGCTAGGACGTTTTTGATGGCTAAGTGCCTGTTGGTGATATGGAAAGCCAAAATTCCGTCGGGTTTGAGTTTGCTGAAGTAAAGCTCTAATGCCTCGCGTGTTAATAAATGTGTCGGCACTGCATCAGAACTAAATGCGTCCATGATCAGCAAATCAAAACTGGCATCTGCTTCCTTAACCAGTGACAGACGTGCGTCACCGACTACCATGTCCGCCTGAGGATTACAGCGATTTAGATAGTTAAACCACTGCGGATCTTTTGCGACTTGAACCACTAAGGGGTCAATTTCATAAAAACGCCAGTGTTGACCTGGTTTGGTGTAACAGGCTAAAGCACCCGCGCCCAGACCCACTGCACCGATGTTCCAGTTTTGGTTTTCGTTATCAAATTCAGAGAAAATCTGGCCAATAGGGCCGGGTTTGCTGTAGTAAGTCAGAGGGGTGGTGACATGGGCAGCAGTTAAACGCTCTGCACCATGTTTTGTGGTCCCGTGATAGAGTTCACGTACTGTTTCAGGATGCTGGTTTTCATCCATAATCACAGAATTGCGGACCGACAATACCCCGAAAAATGTCCGTTCCTGAAATAGGGTAGTCGAGGCCAAGCTATGGAGGCCAATGGTAAAAAACAGAATGACAGCGGTGAGTAAGCCTAAACCTAATGGTTGATGTCTATAGGTATAACTGAGACCCGCTAATAAAATTAATCCACCACCGACAATGTCCAGATAGTCGAAAATGGCATCAGCGCTTAAATAAATTGAAGTACCAAGGATAAGTACGGTGAGGGGAAACCAACTATCTTTTAGCCATTTCGAAGTCAACAAGCCCGGTCTTAATAGTAGGCTGGCGACTATCATCACAGGGTATTCATAAACCGCATTGAATACGAAGGGGGCGACAAAAGTATTGAAAAAACCGCCCAGCATGCCACCAAATGACATGATTAAATAAAACTGGGTTAAATGCGCAGGTGCAGGTCTGTGCTTGGCCAGTTCACCGTGGCAAACCATGATCGCCAGAAAAAATGCGATGGAATGGAGAATTAAATCAAGCCAATAAGGCAGAACGGCGGGATTAATGAATGAGTAAGCAATAAATATCAATAACCATGCTGGCTGCGCTGCCAGCATCAAGGGATGTATGCGCTGCGCCCAAGTGGAGAATACCAGGATAAAACTAAGCAAATAGAGCGTCAGTGGAACTATCCACAGTAAGGGGACAGAAGCAATGTCGGTACTGATGAATTGGGTGAGACCGAGTAATAAACTGGACGGCACAAATGCGAGCGCGAGCCAATGCAGTTGTTGCTGACGCGTGATGGGTTCAAGATCCGTAGTGGTATCGATAATGGATTCAGTTTCTAACGGCTGGATTTTTCGCCACAGTAGCACAGCCGAACCTAGCACCATTAAGCATAAAAGCCCGTAGCCCATGCTCCATAACAGCCTCTGACTGCTCAAACCTATATTCGGTTCAATCAAAAAAGGATAACTCAGCAGTGCTAATAAACTACCCGCATTACTGGCAGCATATAAGAAATAGGGATCAGCACTTTGTTGGTGTCCCAAACGAGAGAACCATTTTTGCAATAACGGTGCGGTGGTTGACACCACAAAAAATGGAACACCAATCGCTCTAAACAATACCGTAATGATCCAGCCTATAGGATTATGATCAGTCGGTGGTTCAATTGCGTCGGGTAAGGCCACAGGCAATGCGATGATACTGACGATCAGCAATACAGTGTGTAATTGTATCTGTCTTGAAGTGTTTAGACGCGTGCTTAACTGGTGTGCATACCAATAACCCAAAAACAATAGGGTCTGATAAAACACCATACAGGTATTCCAGACGGCGGGTGTGCCTCCCAATAATGGCAATAATATTTTGCCAAACATCGGTTGCAGAATAAACATTAACAACGCACTCAGGAATAAGGTCCCGGCAAAAGCTATCACCGGTATTGCAGATGATGGGTTAGCAGATGAGGCTTGTTGATTCATGTTTTTATTCTGATGGGATTAAAAGCTAAGCCCAATGATAAAGCATTTACAATGGCTTGTGGCTTTGAGTAACAATTGAAATGAAGATAAAAACGGTAGGATGATAAAAAAAGAGCGCCTGTCGGCGCTCTGTCTTTTCAATGTTAATAGACGTCACGCACGTAGCGTTTGTCTGAAAAAGCCAGATCGAGTCGGGTTAACAGTCCCGATGCCTGCAAGGCTTCGATTTCATCACGATAGATGAAATCGGTTGAGGCATTACGGTCACCGAAAAACAGCCAGTTTTTACCTTGAGCTTGACGGAATTCACGTTCTTGTAAAAAAGCACGGAAAGGTGCAATACCAGTCCCGGGACCGACCATGATCATAGGCAAACTATCATCCTGAGGGACGCGGAAACTGTTGTTAGGGGTAAAGAAAACACGGACATCGGTACTCTCGTCCACCATATCGGCCAGATAAGTCGAGCAGACGCCTTTATGATGACGACCATGCGCATCATAGCGCACACTGGCTACTGTTAAATGCACAGTGTCAGGATGGGCTTTGCCACTTGAGGAGATGGAGTAAGCACGATGTTGCAGGGGTTTAAGCAAGGCAATAAATTCAGCGCCACTGAATTCAACTTGTGGAAATTGCAATAACAAATCGAGGATATCGCGTCCCCACAGGTAGTTGGATAATTGCTCTTTGTCGCCAGAGGCTAAAATTGCATTGAGTTCCTGATCACCTGAGCGTTTGGCAATTTCTTCAATAAATTCTTTGCTAGGCAGCTTAATTTCAAAATAATCAGTCAAAGCGGTTTTAAGGCTCAGCGATTCACCGTTGACCGGTTCCATTTCGTCGCCATTACAGGCCAGTGCTTTGATGATTGCTGCAACCAGCTCTGCACCATTGCTGGGGACGACACACAGTGCATCACCCGCTTCGTAATTTAAACCAGAACCTGCTATCGAAATCTCATAGTGGCGGGTTTCTTTAGATGATTTTTCTGCCGTAGGTTCTTCAAAGTCTACATCACAATCGACTCGGTCAAAGATTCTCTGTGCACCCAGTGCAGCTAATTGATTATCCCAGTCAATACCTGCCTGACAGAATAAATCGTAGCTGGTATCGCCCAGCGCTAAAACAGAATACTTAATATTGCCCAGTTGCAAATCACTGGCGGATTTCACTGCATCCCAAAGCATTTCGGCATTATCAGGCATCGCCCCTTCACCGTAGGTGCTGGTGATAATCAGAAGATGATCCATTTTTACCAGTTGATCGACTTCTACTTCATCCATGCTTTTTACCACAGGCACTAATCCATGAGCTTTAGCGCGATTGGCTGCGTCATGTGCCAAGGATTCGGAATTACCGGTTTGTGTGCCATAAAGAATAAACAGCGGTCTCGCGTTTGCAGGTTCAATACTGCTGGCACTCTGCAACATATGACTATGCATACCAGCAAAAAAACCACTCAACCAAGCACGTTGAGTATCACTATAAGGGGCATTTCCAGGGATAAAAGGTAGTTTCATCTCATTACCATCTGGCCAGTCTTGGCCATATCACTCAATTTAGGTGATGGAAGCAGGTTGCAACCCGCTTCCGTTCAATTATTTAAGCCGAAGCCTGATCCAGCATGTCTTTTACAATCGCCAAACTTTCCAGGCTGGCCAAATTGCGTTCGACTGATGGTAAACCGGTTAAAGCGAGTCGATTGACCTGGTCTTGTTCCAAAATCCATGCGGTTGAACCAATCGAATAAATGCTTTGCACATCACGTAATTTCAGGGTGGTTTTGTAATCCTGCAAGCGTTTGGCCGCCATCAATGCAGCTAATTGAGCATCATCATATTGGCTATAGGCTTCACGGATGTTTTTAACCAAGGCATCCTGTAATTTACGCGGTCTTTCCATCAGCAGTTTGTAAGCTTGCTGGTCAATCCTTGCCTGAGTCGGCGTTTCACCCGCTTTGTTTAACTGATCTTTGGCAATTTGTTGCGATTTATCAATCACAGCAAAACTATTAATCAGCTTCAAAGTCAGGTCAGTATCGGTTTCACCGTAACCTGGTAAAGCACCGTTAAACACGGGTTTGCCGGATTGATAAGACTGTTTGACCAGTGCAATTTGTTCTTGAGCAAAATTGACTGACAATTCCTCAATCATGGCTTTGCGGTCCATGGTTTTGCTTAAGAATTCAGCTGTTTGCGTACGGTTTAACCACAATGGCAAAGCAAAACGGAAGTGTTGACGTTCTGAATTCCAATTGCTCAAAATGGCCTGGGCTTTTTGTGATCCAGTATGTTCAATATGTTGCTCAAGCATATAGACAATAAATTGTTCATGGCTTTTAGCGACATCGCTGTTGTCACTCAGGCTGTGAATGCTGACCGAGGTGTCATCGTATAAATCCGCCAAACGATTTTCCGGATCATATTGATAGGCATTACCACCCGACATACCCGTACAGAAACCTTTACCAAATCCGCCCAAATTGAGCACGGCACCATTGATCATGTATTCGCAGGCGAAATCACCCACGCCTTCAACGACAGCCATCGCGCCGGAGTTTCTGACCGCAAAACGGTCACCCGCTTCACCGTTCACAAACAGTCTGCCACCTGAAGCGCCAAACAATGCAAAGTTACCGATTAAAACATTTTCACCCGGACGACTGGAGCCGCCGCCAGGAGACTTGACTACGATGGTACCACCGCAAGCGGTTTTGCCAACACCGTCATTACAAGTGCCAGTATGTTCCATGCGTATGCCGTCATTATTAAATGCCGCATAACTTTGACCAGCCGAACCATGGGTACGAATGGTAATCGTGTCATCGGCCAAATAGCGACGACCGTGCTGATTGGTATAGATGATGCTGTTAGCGGCTAAATCATCGGCACTGATTTCGTAAGCCAGATAGCGTTCAAGATCAATCGCTGCCTGACCTCCAACCGTTTTGTTACGGTTATTGAGTTTGAACTCAGGCCCATCAATCACCAGCTGTTTTTGACGTTTGCCAAATAATTCTGATTTGATGCGATCAATGAAAATGTCGTCGAAACAGAAATCTTTTTCCAGATAAACCGGTTTTTCAATTTTGATTGCTTCAACTTCAGACAATAGTTTTTGCAAATGAATTTGACCCACCATATTCGGGTGATCAATTAAATGCAGCAATTCTGTTTTGCCACGCAATTCCTGGAGGCTGCTATAGCCTAATTCCGCGAGAATCTCACGCACTTCATGCGCCAGATTCATAAAGAACTGGGCTAAAACTCTTGGATCGCCTTTAAATTCTTCATGGGCGGTGGTTAAACCCGCTGGACAGCGAATATTACAGTTTTTCGCCATCACACAACGCAGCATCATTAATGCGGTTGTACCAAATTCAAACGAATCACCACCCAAAATAGCCGATTTGACCACATCTGTGCCATTTTGATGTGCAGCGCTGCAACGTAAGATCACTTTGTCTCTTAAACCGTTGACTGACAGTGCTTGATGAACTTCGGCGATACCAATTTCAGGCGAACGGCCAGTGTTTTTCAAACTGGTCACTGCAGCCGCACCAGTACCACCGGTGTTACCGGCGACGTTGATGACGTCAGCACCCGCTTTGGCTACACCCACTGCAATAGTTCCAATCCCTTCGGAGGAGACCAGCTTAACAATGACGCGGACCCGAGCGGCTTTGGCGTCATGAATTAATTGGCCCAAATCTTCAATCGAATAGGTATCGTGATGCGGGGGTGGGCTGACCAGCTCTACTTTAGGTGTGCCACCGCGTAAAGCGGCGATTTCAACCGAGACTTTAGGGGCTGGTAATTGTCCACCTTCACCCGGTTTTGCACCCTGACCAATTTTGATTTCAATTTCTTCCAGATTAGGATCAGCCAGATAACCAGCCCAGACACCAAAGCGACCTGATGCAAATTGTTTGATTTTGCTGGAACGAATAGTGCCGAAACGGCTGGAGTGCTCACCACCTTCACCGGAGTTGCTCATTCAGCTAAGGCGTTTAAACGAGCGGCATTATTGTTGCTCGTAAAACTCAGCGTAAACACACCGTCCTGAGCAGCACTGACCTGTAATCCACGGACTAAAAAGTTATTGTTACCCGCCAGATCTTGAGCGCCTAAAATCCGTTCAAAATCTTCATAATGGGTAGCGGATTCCACATTGGCAGGAAATGCCATCACATCCCGTAATGCCGCTGGACGTGCGCTGCGTTCTTGTTCCAGATTACGGCTAAAGCTACGATAGGCAGGTGTGATGCCGAACTGATCAATCTGCTCAGGTGTGCGTTTTTCGTAACCAAAATCTAAATAAGCGGTGTCGCTAACTTCTGGCGCCTGTTGTGGAATATACAAAATGGCTTCATCAGTCATATTGATGTATTCACGTACAGCCGTATTACCGAAAGTGTGTCCAGCGCCTTCATTCCGTTCTTTAAATAAACCTAAGAATGGAATGTCATTTTCACCTTGAACTGACAAGGCTTTGTGATGCCATTCACTGGCGCTCGCAGCGATTTCAGCAAATCGAACCCCACCCACAGAAGAGTGAATATTGGGGAAATAGGGTTTTAATTCAGGTTCATCGGTATCGAGGTAATTGGATTCAAAAAACTCACCACCGATATAACTCTCCACTGTACACAAACCAAATTTACCCATGGTTTTCATCAGCGATTTCTCAACCCCTTTTTGGAAGTTGTAAAGCGCTTTTTGTTGGGCTTCTGGATTAGCGAATTCAGTCACTGCACGATTATGAACACTTAGCGGACAAATGGCTGAGGCACCAAAACCCAGGATGGTCGCGATATCATGCGGGCTGGCAGCTTGTCCGGTTTCCAGAATTAACGAGGAGTTAAAGCGTAAACCATGTTTAACCAAATGTTGATTAGCAGCTGCAATCAGTAACAGCGCAGGGATTGCCGCTTTTTCGGTGCTAATGCCTGCGTCGCTTAAAATAATGATGCCATGATTGTCGAGCGCAGCCTGACCGACTTTTTGACATACAGCCTCCAAAGCGGTTTTTAAAGCCTGCTCATTATTCTCGACCTGATCGAAATCAGGGGTATACAGGGCATCAATCGTTAATGTTTTAACTGCGGTTTGACGACGAATCTGTTCAAGCTGAGTGCGTTGCAAAATCGGTGTTTCGATCATGATTTGCTGGCTGTTCGCTTGTGAGAAGTTAGGTTTAGCGCCTAAAGCCACCCGCAAAGTCATGCCATCACTTTCGCGTAGCGAATCCAGTGGCGGATTGGTCACCTGAGCGAAACGTTGACTGAAATAACGTGACATACCCCCTTCGGCACCGTTGAGAGCATTAGGGGTCAGGCCATAGCCCATGGCGCTAACTTTTTCCAAACCACTTTGTAGGATAGGATCCAGAAGAAATTTAAAGCTTTCTTGATTTAAGGAGTAGGCAGTATGGCGTTGTTCGACGCTCAGTGCATGACTATTGCAGATTTCCGCAAACTCAACTTTAGGCAATGAGTTAATGTGTACACAACTATTGGCCAGTAAAGTTTTGTAATCTTTTTCTTTGGCTAAGCGGCTGAGTACTTGATGGCTGTCGTATGATTCTCCAGTGCTGTGATCAAAATACAGCATGCCACCGGCTTCAATGCGTCCGCGTTTAATGACTTCTTCAGCCGGGAAGTCGATCTGTCCCGCTTCGGACATAACGGCTAAATAATCTTGAGTTTCAACAGAGCGCAAAGGTCTGAGGCCCAGACGATCCAGACGGGCGCCGACACGAATGCCATCATTAAAGATCAAGGCGGCAGGGCCGTCATTTTTTTCTTCGTAAAGGCTGAAATATTCCAGCATGGCACGAACATCTTCTGGAATGGTGGTGTCATTTTCCCAAGCCGGTGGCATCATAGCCAGAATGGCGGTGACAATATCCAGACCGTCTTCGTTGATGCGGCGTGTCAGAGTTTGGTCAAGACGACCAGAATCGGATTGTCCTGCAGGAAAGCTAATCGTTTTATTGTTTTGGCGAGCAATCGCGTTTTCACTCAGACGATTTTTCTTGTCGGTATTCAGCTCGCCGTTGTGCGCC